>JAIVHQ010000362.1 GCA_020200995.1 Flavobacteriales bacterium | reverse complement strand
GGCATTGTGACGCGGCCATTAGTGAGGGCCAATCTTTGCTGCCGCGAATCTCGGAAAGGGTGAGTTCAGTGAGTTCGAAAAACGCCGGATTTGCAGCCCTGAAGCCGGGGAAAGGTCCACCGGCGTTCACCACCACAACGGGAACACGGAGGGTGTTAAAAACAGTTTCGAAAGCCGTCGGAGTCATGACGGATAAGGTTGGTTATCGGCTTGCTACCGCTGAACATTTCTTACTGAGTAGGAAGCGTTCGCTGTCGGTGTTTCGCTTGATGTAAAGATATTCTTCGCGGCGATACCGGCAAAGATTTTTTTCGAAGGGTCCTTGGCAACATTGTCAACGTGATGGCCCGTGCGGAATCATTGTTGGCATCTTTTGAAAATTCCCTTACAGGCAGCCTGAAGAGTTTCTAATTTTGAAGAAGTCTATGGCCGAAATTTCAATCGATAAAAGCACCCGAGGTGCGCAGCTCAGCATAAAGGGTAAGCCTTTAATTCAGCTTTCACCGCAGGAAATGCTGGACCTTTCTGAAGACCTGCGATCCTTTGTGATGAACAATGCGGCCACAATGCCTGAGGTGCCCCTGAGGTCGATTTCGGTCGGTGATACAGCGTTTAAAGTAGACGCCACCGACAAACCGGAATTTTGGAGGTCGGTAAATGACGGACTTTGGGAGCCGGAGACATACGAAGTTTTCGATCGCTTCATCGATGCCGACACCGTATTTTTGGACGTGGGGGCCTGGATCGGATCAACAGCGCTGTACGCTGCCCAAACCGCCAAGGAGACCCACGCATTCGAACCCGACCCGGTGGCCTTTGACCAGCTCAAAAAAAACACAGACGCCAATAACGGCGAAGACTGGCACGAAAACATCAGCTTGCATCCCGAAGCCGTGGCACCCGAAAACGGTACCATGACCATGGGCAGCCGCGCCGAGGCCGGCGACTCGATGAGCAGTGCCCTGCTGGGCGACGACACCGATGCATGGAAGGTAAAAACCACTGCCCTCGGCGATTTCCTCAATGAAAAAAGCCTGAAAGGCGAAAAGCTGTTTTTGAAAATCGATATCGAAGGCGGAGAATACAAACTCATCCCTGCAATCAAGGATCTGCTGAAGCGAGAGAATTGCGCAGTTTACCTTTCACTCCACCCCGAATTTTTATTGGAGCACCTTCGAAGCGAAGTCTCTGGTCCGCTCAAGGAATTCAAAGTGAGGCGGCTGTTTTGGAAAAGGCACTACAGGCTTCTCAGATCGCTGCCGTTTAAGCATGTGACCCACACCAACGGAAAGCCCGTCAATCGGTTCAAATCACTGACCAAGGCATTGCTGTTGGCAGAGTTCACCCACAGCATCGTGGCGAGTAATGGTTGAACAAAATTTTAAATTGTTAAAGCCCGATCAGCGCTTCTTCTTGAATTTTCCTGAAGGGTTCTTCCCCCCTTTGTTGTAGCCGCCTTTGGACTTGGCACCGAATTCCTTCTTCTTGAAGCCGCCGTATTTCTTCTTTCCGTCAAATCCGCCGCCGCTGCGGGGCCTGTCGCCGCCGCCCGACTTCACATCAGCTTTTACCCGAATGCTGCCGAACTGAAGTCCGTCGAGCACCTGAGCTACTTCACGCGCATGGGCCGACTCAACGCCTACAAAGGTCTTGGAGTCGTGAATATCGATGCGCCCGAAATTGATGGAGCTGTTGCCGGTGAGGTCGTTGATGATGCCCATGATTTTGTTGGGCTTGATGTACTGCTCGCGGCCGAGGTTGATTTCCACTTCTGTAAATGCGCCTGCTTCATCGCGTCCGCCGCCGCCTGAGCGCTCGCGCTTCGATCCTTTGGAGTAGCGGTCGTCGCCACCGGAGCGGGGCTCGCGGGTGCGTCCGCCCTTGCTGTTCTTGTCCACGTTAATGTCGTCGGGCATGCCGGGTTCCTGGCTCTGAGCGGCATATGCTGCCTTGATCCAAAGCTCGATCAGATCCTCGCGTGAGAGATCTTCAAATTTCAGAGCGACAGCCACGGGCACATCGCCCATCTTGCCAATGTTGCCTTTCGACTCCATCAGCTTATCGGCCATCGCGAGTACATTGTACTTGGTTATTTCCGTAAGGAGGGGCACTTTTTTATGTTCAAATTTCTTACCCGATACGCGCTCAAGGTCGCGGATGCGGTTTTGCTCACGGCTGTGGATGATGGAGGCACTGATGCCGCTTTTTCCCGCCCTTCCGGTGCGGCCGCTTCGGTGCACATACACCTCGGGGTCGTCGGGAACGTTGTAATTAATTACGTGGGTGAGCTCTTCCACGTCGAGTCCGCGGGCGGCAACGTCGGTTGCTACCAGCAGTTTGACATGTCCCTTTCGGAAAGCTCCCATCACCTTATCGCGCTGTTGTTGAGACATTTCGCCGTTGAGGGCTTGTGCATTGTACCCTTTCCGGGAAAGTTTCTCTGCGATATCGGTGGTCTCGGTGCGCGTGCGGCAAAATACCACTCCGTACACGTCTTCTGCGGAAGCTACAATTCTGGTGAGTGCTTCAAATCGGTCACGGGCCTGTACCATATAGTACACGTGCTCGATATTGGATGCACCTTCGTTGCGCTTGCCGACAGTAATTTTGATGGGCTTGTCCATAAATTTACCCGCAATCGACTCCACACGCGAAGGCATGGTGGCCGAAAACAACCAGGTATTTTTAGAAGAAGTCGTGG
>JAIVHQ010000021.1 GCA_020200995.1 Flavobacteriales bacterium | reverse complement strand
AGTCCGACCCATTGTTTTATCTCTCATTTCTATTTTTGGGTCGGGGAGTATCTGAAAATCCTTAAGAGTAGGGTAAAAACCAAATCAATCCTTTATGTTTAAAAAAATCACCATGATGGCCGTTGTAGCTGCAAGCGCAGCAATGATGGCAAGCTGCAGCCTCACGATGCCGGTAAATGCTACCAGCAATGACGTAGGAAACAAAGTAGGAACAGCAAAAGCCACAGGCTTTTTCCAAATTTTGTTTTTCAACGCCGATGCCAGCATCCAAAGTGCTGCAAAAAACGGCGGAATTACCAAAATCAGCACTGTTGATGTAAAGCACACCAACGTGCTCGGAATTCTCACCAGCTACGAAACCATCGTAACAGGCGAGTAATTTTTCTAAATAAAGCATGCTCCTTATCCCCTGCTTCTCAGTAAATATCTTAACCCAATATGTCTTTCGAGACGTACAATATTTGAATTTTGAAGCTATCAAGTGATAAAATCGGAGCATGCTTTTTTTTTAACTTTTCCATCTCCCGTAATTTCTTCTTCCTCATTGCAGCCTTCGTTGTGACGGCCTGTAGCAATTCGAGCAACAGCAATGCGATTTTTGTCAAAGAAGACCTTATTATCCCCCTGAACAGCAATGAAGAAAAGCTTCCGAAAGACAAGGAGCGCGTAGAACACTATTTCGCCCTATTGGGAGAATCTCCGTTTCAAATTCCACTTCTTCAACCTATTCAGGGAGACAAGTACAAGCTTTTTGCGGCGCTGCCCGTTGGCAGTACAATGAAACAAATTGAACAGAGCTGGAGTGAGAAAAATCAACCTGTTCAACACCTTGAAAAACATCCCTGGAAATTTTCATGGCGCAATCGGGACACCCTGAATTTCAAAGTGACCGATCTTGTGGCCCAAAGAGAAGAGGATGTAATCTATTTCCTGATCGCCACTCAGAGCGAAAGCGATCATGTATACAGCGCTGACAGTTTGATTGTGAGGCTGCATTCACTTGACCACACCCCGTAAAAATCATGACAAACCCTACCCGATTGACCTTTGCGGGAATCGCAATCCTGGCCGCTATACTCTTTCAGTCTTGCGCAGGCATTAAACCAGGCAGCACCCGATCTGCCACAAACCTCTACACCACATTTTTTGTCGGTGACGACGGACTCCAGTACTTCATAAAGCCATTGGAATTTAAGAATGACAAGGGCGAAGAGCTGATCATGGACGTCACCTTTCGCTACAAAGACGAGGTGACAGGAGATGCCGACTTCAGGTTTACCTACATTGGTCAATCCATGATAAAAAAGGTCAACCAACTGCAGTTTGAAAATAAAGTCGGTGCCTGGACTGCTGAAGAAGTGGAACTGGTATTCGTGGAACGCGTGAATAAAAACTATCAGAGCAGGCAGTCGGCCAAATTAGGCCTGTCCGAAACCCAAACCCTTTTCTCCTCTCACGAATGGGTGGTCAAAATGACAGCTGAGGGTGGAGAAGTACACGAATTTCGACCCAAAAGGAAGACCCAAAAGGCAATCAACCGCCTGTACTCCCATATTTTTGAAATGCTCTAATCCCGCTGCGCATGGCGGCATCCCTACTTCGCGTAGGTCATTTTTGTATTTCCGGTAAAGGACCTCCGGCCCTTATCCTCAATAGCGCAGCTTATCCTCCTTGGCTTCCCACTCCCTGAAACTAGTGATGGCATCCTCACGTCCGATCTGCTCAAAGGGTATTTTCCTGCCATCCATGGGCAGTTCGAGCTCGCGGTAGATGAAGTCATCATCGAAGCCTATATCGGCCGCATCGCGCTTGGTATTGCCGTAATACACCTTGTCGGGTCGGGCCCAATAAATGGCGCCAAGACACATGGGGCAAGGTTCGCAAGAGGTGTACAGCACACAACCGTCGAGCTGAAAGGCTTTCAGGTTGGCGCACGCGTCGCGGATGGCAGTCACCTCGGCATGGGCTGTAGGATCACAACTCGAGGTCACTCGGTTGTTGCCCCGACCCACCACTTCACCGCCTTTTACAACGACAGCTCCGAAGGGGCCTCCCTCGCCGGCATTCATTCCCTTTCGGGCCATCTCCACGGCCATTTTCATAAATTTCTCGTGCATATCAAAAGTTTTTCACCGCCACCTCATTTGGCGCAGAGCTATAGCTGAGGCAAAGTTCGAAATTTATCCGTTGAACCCGGCGTATGATTCGTGGAATCGGAAGCACCTCTACCCGCAGGGCAATCAAAACCTGATAAAAATCAAACTTCGAGCTGACCTTTGTCACACAATTTTTAAGGAATAACAACCAACTTTGAGCAACATTTAAAATCTATTACATGAAAAAAAGAGCACCCGTATCGGAAATAATGACCACAGACCTGGTAACGGTCGACAAGACAAAGCACACCCTGCGCGATGTAAAGTCCATTTTCGCCAAAGGCAACATCAGGCACCTCCCTGTTTTGGAAGGCGAGAAGTTGGCCGGCATCATAAGCAAGAACGACATGAACCGCCTGAGTTTCGGCACCATGTTCGAAAATCAGGGTGACAGCGATGAGGCCGTTCTCGACATGCTGAGCATCGATCAGGTAATGACCCACCACCCCACTTCGATTTCGCCTGAAACCACGATCCGCGATGCAGCGGAGATGCTCGTAAGCCATTCGTTTCACTCACTGCCCGTATCCGAAAACGGAACTCCAACCGGCATCGTCACCTCAACCGACATCATCGACTATCTACTCAAGCAGTATTGAGGATTAACCTATTAAGAAGCTGTGAAATCGGACTTCGATACCTGAAGGGACGCACTCATCTGCGTCCCTTTTTTCATCCCCGAAATTGGGGGGCAGCGGAACTATAACTTAACTTTGTGGTACACCATCGGGGTGTGGCGCAGTTGGTAGCGTGCTACGTTCGGGACGTAGAGGCCGCCGGTTCGAGTCCGGCCACCCCGACTCCTACCTCCATTTCAAAATCATCGAAACGCTACACAAAACCTGTTGACCGTATCATTAACAGACTCTAAATATTTAAATCATAGGACGAAACTGCCTCCGCTAAAACCATTTTGTAATAAAAAAAAACCATGAGCAATATGAGCAAAAGATTCAATCCCTGGCACCATGTGAACCCGAGACACGAAAACAAAGATCACGTGAGTTCCATCATCGAAATTCCCGGAGGCACCCGTGCAAAGTATGAGCTCGACAAAGAAAGCGGTCTGCTCATCCTCGATCGCGTCCTCTATTCAGCCATGTACTACCCTGCCAACTATGGCTTTATCCCTCAAACCTACGGCGAAGACAACGACCCCCTCGACATTCTGGTGCTGTCACAAATCGACGTGGTTCCCCTTTGCATTGTTCCCGCCAAAGTGATCGGAATGATGGAGATGATCGATAACGGCGAAAACGATGAAAAAATCATCGCAGTGGCCGCCGGCGATCCGAGCATGAACCATATCAACGACATCGGTGATCTGCCCGAACACCTGATCTCAGAGCTCCGAAATTTCTTTGAAGAGTACAAAAAGCTTGAAAATAAAACAGTGGAGGTAGATGAGTTTCAGGGCAAGAAAGCGGCGCTCGAAATCATTGATGAGTGTTACCTACGTTACATAGAACGGTTTTCTAAATGATGAAACCTCTGCTGATCAGCTGTTATTTCTAAGCAAACAGCTACTTCAGGTGAAAATACGTGAAACTGTGATTATTAGTACTTTAATATCTCCTAAAAAACTTCGTCTTTTAATGTACTCCAGGTTCAGCGCCAGCTTGGCAGGCATCACCTCTCTGATATAGGTTTGCTCAGGATCGGCACTGCTCGCGAGGAGCTCACTTTCGTGAAAATAGCGGAGCGAGGCGTAGTCGGTGATCCCCGGGCGCACCTCAAGCACGCGGCGCTGCTCGGGGGTGTACATGGCCACATACTCGGGCACTTCGGGCCGCGGGCCTACCAGGCTCATATCGGCCTTGAGTACGTTGATGAGTTGAGGCAGCTCGTCGAGCTTGTACTTTCGTAAAATGTAACCGACACGGGTCACCCTCGGGTCCTTGCTCCCGACGGTGAGCTTTCCCTCTTTTTCCGAAAAAGGCCGCATGGTGCGAAACTTGAACATGCCAAACAGCCGGCCGTGTCGCCCCGTGCGCTGCTGAACGAAAAACGCACCGCCGCGCGAATCGAGGGCCACCGCGACAGCAAGGGAGATGAGCAGCGGCAAAAGAACAATGAGTCCCACGAAAGCCGCAGCCCGATCAAATAGAAATTTAACCACGATGGCTCACTTTTTCCACAGCGGCCACTACGGCGCCAACCACAGCATCTACCTGCTCGTCGGTGAGGTCGTAGTAAAGCGGAAGGCTGATCTCATTGGTATAGCGGCTGTATGCGAATGGATAGTCCTTCATTCGGTACCCGAGGTTCTTGTAGGCCGTGAGCATGGGCAAGGGAATGAAGTGTACATTGACTGCCACATCCCGTTCGGCGATTTCGGCGATTACCGCATCGCGCTCGTCTTCGGTAAATCCTTCGAGACGAAGCTGGTACAGGTGGTAAGAAGTCTCCGATTCACCGTCGATAAATTTGGGTGTCTGCGCCCAACCGTGACCTGCGAAGGCCTCGGTATACCTGTGGCACAGCTCTCTGCGCCGAGGAAGGGTCTCAGATTCATACCTGCCGAGCTCCACCAAGCCGATGGCGGCCTGAATGTCGGTCATGTTGCACTTGTAGCCCGGGGCAATCACGTCGTAGCGCCAGGCTCCTTTTTGGGTTTTGGCCAGGGCGTCTTTGTTTTGGCCATGAAGGCTCATGGTGGTGAGCCACTTATAGGCCTCTTCGTGGTCAAAGTGGTCGGGAAAGTTGAGGCAGATAGCCCCGCCTTCAGCCGTTGTCAGGTTTTTCACTGCATGGAAAGAGAAAGCTGTACCGTCTGCCACCGATCCGAGTTTTCGACCTTTGTAAGCCGCCCCGAATCCGTGGGCCGAGTCGGCGAGCAGGGCCATGCGGCCGAGGGCTTCCTGAATTTTGCCTGAAGGCTTGAACAGCTTGTTGAGTTCGGGATCCCTGACGATGTCCCACAGCGCATCGTAATCGCACGGAAAGCCGGCGATATCGACGGGAATGATGGCTTTGGTGCGCTCGGTGACTGCAGCGCGGGCCTTCGCGGGGTCCATATTGAACCCATCGGGCAGGCAGTCGACCATCACAGGCACAGCCCCGCAATGGAGCACCACATTGGCCGTGGCGCAGTAGGTGTAGGCGGGAATGATGACCTCATCGCCGGGTCCGATCTCGAACCAGCGCAGTACCAGCTCTATGCCTGCAGTGGCCGATCCGAAGCACACGGTTTTCTTTGCTCCCGTATACTCCGAAATCTCTTTTTCAAATTGCTTGGTGCGCGGCCCCGTGGTGATCCAGCCCGACATGAGGGCTTTCGTGACTTCATCCACAATCTTTTGGTCCATCCTTGGTGGCGAGAAAGGTATCATTGGCGCTGTATTTCCCGCAAAGGTACACACTAAGCGGCAACCTCGGATGTGGTGTAGATGGAACGCGGATTACGCGATCACTTCTTTAACACGGGCACAGTCACATTACCCTCAGCACGCGCTTGAGCGGTTCGAGCCATTTACCCGGACCTCTTGCCCGCCGCGAACCAGTGATATCACAAGTCATGATGCTTTTAGAGTCATGCTTTCCCATTGTACTCTCATGTTTCAGGGCAACCTCACCATGAATAATATCGGCTTATACACCAATAATTTATAATATCGGCAATATTGCCTATATATTAAATTATCGGCTTCAAAAGCGATATTAAAAATTAGAAAGAGATGGACGATTCAAAGAAGCAAAATTAGAACTGTTGACAAAAAACCGAATAACGAAGAGCCCGCTATAATCTTTCGGTGAGATGTCGCACAATGGCTTCAGCGGCATTCCCGTCACCATAGAGGTCGCGGCTAAAGTCGTTTTTGCGGAGGCGCATCTCTTCGTGTTTCGCCATCACATCGTCCGCATCGGGCTCGGCCAGAACGTTGTACCCCTGCTCCACGAGCTCCACCCACTCGGTTTGGTCGCGGAGGGTCACGCAATTTTTTCCGAAAAAGAAGGCCTCCTTTTGGAGTCCGCCGCTGTCGGTGAGCACAAGGCTGCAGTGCTTGAGCAGTTCGATCATTTCAAAGTAGCCCACGGGATCTATCAAGTCGACTTGCAGCTCGATACCGGTTGTCTTCAACTTAGCCTTGGTGCGCGGATGTAGGGGCAGGATGACACGGCTATCGCGGTGTATGGTGTTCAGTGCTTCCGCAAAAGCACTGAGGCGCGCGGGGTCGTCGGTATTCTCGGCGCGGTGCAGGGTGCAGAGGGCAAAGTCGCCGCGGAGCAAGGCGGGGTCGAGGGTCGATTTTTCGGCCGAGTGCTGCGCATAATAGCGGGCCGCATCGAGCATCACATCGCCGGTGCGCACCACTTCGCTTTGGAACCCGTCAAAACCCTCGGCATGGAGGTTGGCCACAGCGCTGTCGGTGGGGCAATACAGGAAGTCGGAAATGCGATCGGTGAGGATTCGGTTCACCTCTTCTGGCATGGCCATATTGAAGCTGCGCAGGCCGGCCTCCACGTGGCCCACCTTTACGTGGAGCTTTCGCGCGGCGAGGGCGCCCGCCAAGGTGGAGTTGGTATCGCCGTATACCTGGAGGACGTCGGGTTGCTCGTCGAGGATGATCTTTTCGATGGCCTCGAGCATGCGACCGGTCATGGCGCCATGGCCGAGGGAGTGTATGTCGAGGTTGTAACGCGGCTCGGGGATGTCCATTTCCTTGAAAAAGACCTCGCTCATGTTGGCATCGAAATGCTGCCCGGTGTGGATGATCACCTCCTCCACCCCGGCGGTGGCTGCGACTGCGCGGCTGATGGTGGCGGCTTTTACAAATTGGGGGCGTGCGCCTACGATGGTGAGTATTTTCATGGTATCTGTTTTCGTGTTTTTCTACGACCGGTGTTCAGCTTGCGAATCAACCCAAAATTTTCGTGATGCATAAACCGGATTTCGAATTGAGTCCATCTCTTCAGCTTCCGCTATTCAATGAGTGCCTTATTGTCCTCCAAAAATTCCAGGAGTTTTTCAATATTCTCTGTATCCGCAGGAAGGTTCAAAATCTTTTTGGATGTGGCGGCGGCGATGGGAAATTGGTTTTCATCATCAATGCCCCATGGCGACAACGTGCCCTGAACGGGGTGCAATAAGCTATTGAACCAATCACCAAGCCTGATATTGCTCTCGTTGGCCTTCGCGGTAAACAGGTCCTTGTCTTTGCAGATGACCGGGTACTTCAAAAAACTGTGGTTTGAAACAAGTGAATGATCAATGTGATACTTTCCGTTTTCACGCATCCAGTCATTCAGCTTCAGGGCATTTCGCTTTCTGAGCTTCAAGTCTTCCGGTAATTTTTTCAAGCCCCTGACCCCTTGACTGTGCTGGACTTTAGAAGACGCCATGAAGTAATCTTCGGGCATTTCAGTCGATGCAATTTCACCACCGCCCGAAGAGCCAATCACCAAACCCGTTTTGCTCAAAAAGCGGTAAAGTTTGAGAAGCGTCCAATAGGTAAAATCGTTTAAGAGATACTTATTCAGCAGTATAAGAAGTCGCAAAGAAAAGTTTTTCGCGGCGGGCACAGGAATAAGGGCCTCGTTCACTTTCATCAGGTCTTCTTGCAAATCGGTATTTCTCAGGTACGCAAACCCTCCCACACCTGTTGAGAAAGGTTTGTTCCACTGGGTGGAATAGAAGGCGGCGTCACTGAAGCTTCCGTTGGGTTGCCCTTTGTACGTTCCGCCAAATCCGTGGGTGCAATCCTCTATGGTATAGATTTTTTTGTCCCTGGCGTAGGTACAAATCTCGTCAACTTGGTGAGACAGCCCGAAGGTGTTTTGCACCAAAATACATTTTGTTCTTTCAGTTACCGCTGCTTTGATCTGATCCGGGCGGGGCAGAAATGTGTCGGGATTTACATCGACATAAACGGGTGTGGCACCCGCATATAGAATGGCATTCGGCACCACCACGCAGGTGAATGCAGGAAGAATGACCTCATCGCCTTTGCCAATCCCCATTGCTCTGAGCAGCGCATAGAGACCCACACGGCCTTTCCAGTAAAGAAAAACCTGCTCGGGAGTGGCATTCAAAATATGGGCAATTCCCTTCTTATACTCAGCCTGGCTGCTCATTTACTGAAAAGTTTTCCCAGGTTAAACAATCCGATCAGTGACCCCAACCCATAAGAAAAATGCAGCGTGGCGAAAGCGGCGAACAAAGACCATTGATTCGTATCACTTTTGTCCATTTTCGAAATAACCCTCAACAAAACAACGGTGTACAAAAATAATACTATCGGGGTGAGAAATATAATCGGAGACTTCCAAAAGCTCAGAATCAAAGGCCCTACCAAAGCGAGTACGAAGCAAAGCGGAATGAAGTGACGAATGCTTAAAGCCGATACATTTTTCGTGATGTAAACGGTGAGGATGTTCCATTTACCGTTGTCGTAGTTGTTCTTTGCCAGGCTCCGAAAATTTTCTCTGGCGTAATAGGTGCATTTCACCTCGGGTATAAGGTAAATGGACTTTCCCTGTTGTTTTAACCTCTTATTCAGTTCGATGTCCTGATTTCGCACCAGGCGTTCATCGTACCCCCCGACCTCGAGCAGCAGTTTCTTATCGTAGCAGCCAAAAGGTACTGTGTCTACTTCCAGTACGCCCTCTGCCCCGGTTCTGAAAAAGGAATTTCCCACCCCAAACTTATTGCTCAATACAGATTTGATGGCAACTGAAGTCGGGTTTTTGTTCAGCACATCGGCCATCGAAACCCCTCCGACATTATCGGCCGATAATTTGTCCTTCCAGTGCAGCAGCCGTGATATGTAGTTCTTTGGATATGCTGTATGGGCGTCCATCCTCATGATTATTTTGCCCTTTGCCTTTTGGATTCCCAAATTCATGGCAGCGGGGGCAATCTTCTTCGGATTGTCAATCATCGAAACGTTGGGGTGGTCCCGAATGATTTCGTTGACGATTTCAACCGTTCTGTCACTCGATCGGCCATCGGCGATAATAAGCTCATAATCATCGATCGGGTAGTCATTCTCCAGCACAGATTGAATACATTGCCAAATGTACTTTTCCTCATTTCTACACGGAATGATTATACTTAAGTTCAGCATCGCGCCCATTTAATCCGTTCCGTGGCGGCCACTTTCCGCTGTGTATAACTTGATCTATCGCCGCAATAGCTGCCATTTTTAAGGTAGTTCACCGCGTTGACGCCCGCATCTTTCCTGCTATTCCCGCACGTCATTGCTCTTTTTCTTTTGAAGGGTAAAAAATAAGAACGCATTAAAGAATGCAAAGAATACCACCCCGCTTTGCTTCTCCAGCATGGACTCCACCATGAGGTGCATGGCCATACCGATGAGGAAAAAGGCGTAGAGCCAATCCGAATTGCGCCAAACAAGCGGCACGGGGTAGGCCAGTGAAAACAAAAACCAGAGAAGGGCAGGTATTCCAAGGGCCACTCCTATTTGAAAAAAATTGTTTGATCTCTCTCGCCGAAATCTTCCAGGCATGAATCCGCGAAGCGTTGCTCCCAATTTGAGAAGTTGGATCGCGGTCTTGCGATACGGCTGCCACTGTTGCAACAACACGCTGTTTGGCAATTGGATCCGTTTTAAAAAATACCACAAAGGCAAGGGCAGTGGTAAGCAGCATGGCTCCGTTGCGGCTCAACAATTGACCGCGTCGCCAAGCGAATAAAGCAATGAAAATGAAAAGAAAAACCACTTGGATAAGCCCCATCTTTGAAGCTGGAAATATCAATGCTAACACCAAAAACAAAACGACAATCCATGCGGTACGGGCAGCACGTCGGGAATACTCGCCCGCGAATACTTTGAGCAGCAGGGCTGCCGCAGCCAGATTCATGTACATGGCCATGTAAGACGGGTGATGAACGGGAGAAAACTCAGACATATAGAAGTCGTTGACCACACCCGAGGTGCTGTACTTGCTCCAGGACTCAGCAAATGAAATGACCACCGAAGCCACTGTACCTCCAATAAATGCGGCAATGACCGCATTTCGTCCGCCGGGCAGCACTCCCGCAGGCTTACCTGCGGGAAACGCACCTGTGCCCAACAAAATCGGAAAGAGAATAAGCGAGAGTTTTTGCTCCAAATCGGCAATGCCGCGGCTGATATTCTCGGTATAAAACATGCCGATCAGATGAAAGAGATAGATGCCTGAGAATACCAATACAGGTTTCCACACCTCTCGAAGCGGACGTTTGGGCCCCACAGCCCAAGCTACGACCATCAGCGTGATGGGGATCTGAATACCTTTGGTTATCAAAGGAATGAAAAATGCAGTTAGGACTGATGCATACAGAAAAAGGCTCCCGTCAGCTCGGAGGGCATTAAGACCGCGTCGAGGTATGGCTCCTTCGTATATCATTTTGAAGCTCTCATTTTATGACGGAGTTTTTGAAGCATGCTCGTAAGTCCCGGCGCTGAATACACGCGGAAGTAAGGAGTCAACACGGCACCGAAGCCGCGAAAATATCGCTCAATAGAGGGCACCGATGATCCCATTAAGTCGAAGTACCTGCAACCTCTCTCCTTTGCCTCCAGCATGAGCCGCCACAAAGCGAGGCTGCCCGCGAGACTATCACCGGCATCAGCATCGTGGCCGCCGGCGAGGTAGTAGGCCGTATCGTCGTCTGCACCGGCGATGGCGCAGGCCACGGCTTTGTCGGCGCTCATCACAGCATTGAAAAAAATTGAATCATCGCCGGAATGTGTGATGGCCTCTAAAATTTCGGAGTGAGCCGGGGATCCCGCCCTCTTCAGGGTTTGCTCTACAAGGCCAACGACGCTTTCAGGATGTTTATCTTTCAAGACTTCGTACCCGGCCTTCTCAGCCTGCCTGATGTTCTTGCGGCGTTCGGGGCTCATTGCTTTCAGCAAAGTGTCTTCATCGGCGGTGAGATCGATGCGATAGGTATACCTCGGCGACGCGTGAAGTCCGCTCCACAACAATGGCTGCACGTCCGAAATATTTGCCGGAAGGCAGAAATCAATCAGCGCGCCGGGGTATTGCTTTTTCAGAAAATCGGCGATGGCGCGCACAATCCGCTTCGTATCCGATTGCGCGGCATAAGTTGCTCCCCCTTTTTTCAAGAGAAACAAGCCGACGTGCTGTGACATCGGAGTATTGATAACAAATGACTTATGAAGGTGCTTGTACACGTAAAGGTGAAAAACCGCGAGAGCCTCCTCTCCTTTTACTACCGCATAAGCCGTTACCGCATCACCAAACAACCCGAGCCAAAAAGGCTGAATGAAATAGCCCGCGCCTCTCGTCAGTTCGGCGTAATGTTCGGATGTGTGATCAAGAGGGGTTATTTGCATTCGGTAATAATGGTCACTCGCGAAAAGTCTAAATGAAATTAAACTTGCTTCACGGGTATAAGGGTGGTTTATGAAATTGCCGCATGTAATTTTGGTTCAAAGTTAGCGAACTGACAATATTTCGAGAAACTCAAAGGCTGCGCATCGAATAGGGAAAGAAAATTGTCATTTCCCGTGGCGTTTAAAAATGAAAAGTAACGGTATTGGTTCTAATCACTCGTATCTAAAATACTTCGATACAATTTAAAAAGCTTTAATTTTTCGATGGACCAGTTGTATTTCTCAAGAACAGCTTTTTGGCCGTTCTCTCCCATTTTCTCCGCATCTCGAGGGTTTGCTACAATAAAATTTACCGCAGAAGCTATCGCCTCGGGGTTGAGAGGATCAACGCAAATACCGCACTTACAACCCTCTACAATTTCTTTCCATAGAGGGAAATCCGAAGTTATGATGGGTACACCCGCGCTCATATACTCAAACATCTTATTGGGCTGTGCATCGATATGATTTGGCAAAGGATGAAAAGTGACCACGCCCGCCTTCGATTTCCCCAAAACTTCGGCTACCTCTTCGCGTCCCAAAAACCCATGTTCATCCACATTTCGCCACCCGGGATAACCCGTCACTTCTTTGAATAGAAGGAGTGGCTGTGACAATGGCATCAAACCTGCGCGAAGTGCGATTCTCAAAAATTGAATAGCCCCGAGCGATGATTTTAAGAAAAAACTTATTGAGATAAGGCTTTCCCAACAGCTGCTTTGGAACATCTTCATGTGCGTCGAATACAACCTTTTTACCTGCTTTTTTCAACTTTAAGCCCGCGGGAATCAATTCAGGATCGTGAAGGTGATATACGTCGCTATCAAGTTCGAGGGCCTTTTTGAGAACCATTTGGGTAGACTTAAGCATCCGATTCAATCTACCCTTCTGCTTGCCTACGTCGTAAATAGAAATATTGTCTATGACTTGATCTCCATTCCCATCAGCTACTACAAAAGACACCTCATAATCAGTCACTTTGGCAAGACTGCGCAATTCCTTGAGAAATATACGCGTGTCATTTCTCGGGTGTGCTGAAGAAAGATGAGTAATTCTAACTCCTTTCTCGCTCATGAATTGATTTTTTGATGATTAATCTATGTAACTCAGAAAAACAATTCGTGGCAACTGCGAAGCTGCCTCGCATTTCAACCAGCTCTCGATTAGCCAACGATACCGCCTCATCAATTTCGTTTAATTCGATTCCAAGAAAGCTCGAATCAACATCTGTCACGAGTTTCCCATTGACTCCATCCTCGACCCACTCCCTGATCGACGGCAAACTTATGACCACGGGAAAACAACCATGATACATGGCCTCGAGAAGAGAGATAGGTGTTGCATCAGATTCAGGCACCGAAATCCAAACTTTTGACTTGGCATAATTCTCAGAATTTTGCTCCTTGCCTAACCAGCCTTGGAAATCAATACTCGCGTCGAGTTCAAGTTCTTTTGACAAGGCCTTTAACTCTTCCGTCTTACTCCCGCTTCCCGCAACAATTAATTTCCAATCACTTCCGCCAACTGAATTTTTAAACTTCCAAAAGGCTCTAATAACTTTGTCAATGCGGTAGATTGGATCATGCAGACGGTTGCTGTAAATAATTTTTTGCTTTGGTCTTTTTACCAAAGGCTTTTGCGCACCAAAATTGCAAACAGAAATAATCATGTCTTTCCCCGCAATCTCGCGCATGCGGCGGGCTACCTCTTCGGAGTCTGCAGTGAATCCGTCAGCTGTTCTTAAAATTTTTCGCAATATCCAATACAGCAACCCTTTGCTTGCAGAATTCACTAAAACATCCGATCCCCAAGCAGTTGCGACAAACGGAATCTTGATTTGCCTCAGAGCTAACATGGTATAAAAACTTACCGAATTAAGTTGTTGTGAATGAACAATATCAGGCTTGAATGATTTGCAAATTGAACGAATTTGATTTGGGGTATTCCAAAGATTCATCGGATTTCGGTAAGAAAAATCCACAATAGTTTCAGGGTATTCAGAGGCCCCTTCTTTTGAAGTAATTACATGGATGGCGCTTGTTTCAGACTCGATTCGATGAAGGAAATTCTTTAAGTGAATTCCGTGGAGAGCCACCACCAGAAGTCGGTATCGTTTACTGTCAGGCATAGTGATAAACAGGACTTAAATATCTAAAGGCAATGTAATCAGTTAATGTCATGATTTAGGATCAAACGATGCGCCCGCCAAAGTTTGTTTTCATCGAAGCCTCTAAAGTATGAAAAGCGATACAGAAAGGATTTGTATTTGCTGCCATCGACCTCTTCGTCCGCGCATGTTTCAATCAATTGGCAAAAAAATCGACTGAAGGCCATAAGATGCCCAGCTATTTACCCGGATACTACAACCTGTGAAATCATTGAAAAATAATTTACACACAATTTTCATATTGAATTTAAACAGCTTAAAACTTTGATCAGACCGGAGCTTTACCTACCGCATGAAGAATTTCGAGTCATGAGAAATTTGAGTAAACTGTCCGGCATTTAAATTACGGGCTCTATTTCCCTTTGTAAAACGATCGAGTGCAGCATTTCATTCGCAAGTTATAACCCAAAATTTGTTCTGTTTCATTTCATTGCATTCCATTCATCCTAAATATTTCTCCCTGTTCGTCCGGATCTCCCGGCCATCCCGCAAATTTGATCCGCTCTCCTATTGAATGTTTTGTTACAAACGTGTACCACTACATTTTGGACCGCCCAAATACTTATCTATTCCATTTCTGAAGCTTGCCCGCCTCTTAAAGGAAGTTCTTCCGCCCAGGACTTATAGTGTTGATGCAGCTCCGGGTGTTCGCGAAGAAAGGGCGCATCCAGTTCACGCACATCACCGACCACCTTGGCAGGTTGCCCCGCTATGATAGAAAAATCAGGAAATTTGCCTTTCACGTAACTATGCGCTGATACAATTGAGCCCTTCCCGATTTTGGTACCCGGCATCACCACCGTGTTAGGTCCGATAAATGTATACGCTCCAATTTCAACTCGACCTTTTTGGTATCCCACCATATCGCCCCCTCCGTATGCATCACCGTAAAGCCGTATAGACAAATGACTGCTGTGGGTAAGCAAGGATGTAAAGGAACACACCTGACACCCCTCTCCGACTTTTAATCCGCAGCTGCCGTCAATAAAGCAATGCTGAGCGATGTACACGTTGTCGCCCATTTCAATGCTTTCACGACCCTGAAAGTAGGTGGTACTCCCGAAGCGCGTTCGTGACCGCCATGTACCGTCGGCACTGCGAAACCCCGGAATCATCACCGGACCGACCCTGCGCCCGATTGCAGCTTTGAGATGAAATATGATTCTGTTGAGCATGATCTGTGTTGGTGAAATATACGGGTTTAAGTTTTAAACCGGTTTTCTCGCAAATTTTGCAATGTGAAGAAGCCAAAAAAGAATGTATAACATGATTCCGGTATACAACAATGATAAGGTCCAAAGTGCTGTTTCAAACTGCCAATCGTTGACACCTGAATACGCAAGGGCCGCGAGGGTGATCACACTCGATGCAATGGCAATTCTGAAGAAAGCAGCCTGCTTACCGAGCAAGATAGGAAGCATGGTCAGCGGGCTCACAATGAAATTGGCAAACAGCCAGGGAGCCATAATTTCGGCATAAGCACCCGCATCCGCCCAATTGTCGCCGAATACAAATGCAAAAATCGGCGTACCGAAGAAGAAGAGCACACCAAAGGGCACGATTGAAATAGCAATTAAGACCATAATGATTTTGACCATAGAAGATCGAATAGACTTGCCCTCATTCAGTTCGCGTGCCCAGCGCTCATTGAGCACCTGCGAAATAGAGGTTCCAAAAACCATCAAAGGAACCTTCAAATACCTGAAAGAAAAGGCGAATAACCCCAGCGCATACTCCCCGTAATATGCTGATATCAATCCGATCAACACAGTTTGTTGGCCTTCATTGTAGAATGCGTGAGCCGAGTTGATCAGCGGGAAATCACGGTATTTGCGGATCAGCTTTCGGTCGGCCTGCACAGGCATTCCAAGCGACCTGAGCATTTCTCTGATGTTTTTGACCTTCAATACGTAGAGCAAAGGAAAAACGGCACCGAAAATTTGCCCCAAACTTAATCCAAGCGGATTAGGCATAAAAAGCCCCAATCCGTACTTGGTCACGTTATTTCCACCCGCTGCGAATATCTTCACAACGGCGGCTTCTTTAAAGTCTCTCTTCCTGATCAGGAATTGATTCACAATGTTCAGCGCTCCGTATGAAAAGATACCCAAAGGCAGCAGGTAGAGCAGCTCGGGAAGGGACTCATTGTTCAGTAGTTCGCCGACAGAATCGCGAAAAATAATGAAGAGGGCTCCCACCACCACTGAAATTCCTATCAGGATATTAAATGAAAGGCGCACCAAGGCCATGGCTTCTTTCTCCCCCTTGGGAAGCAAAATCGCCAAGTCGAGCCGGAGTGAGCCCACAACTGCTACCAAGGCCATGATTTTTGCAAAAAGCTCAAAACTCGCAAAGTCCTCAGGCGAGTAGATGCGCGAAATCAGCGGAGCCAGCAGGAAGGGCAATACCATGGCCACGGCGTTTCCCGAAAACATCACCCCCACATTGCGGGCAAAATCTGATCGCTTGTAAAAGTTGAATATCTTACGCATCAAACGAATGCAAATCCGGAATTATCGTTCCGACTGTGAAGTAATAAACTTTTATCGGGTTCAAAGTCAAAAGCCAACTTTCCTCGGCATGCGCGGCAATCACGGCTACCCGTTTTTCAAATTCTCCCAATACCACGCAATGGCCTCCTTAATGCCCTCACCCAATCGGTGCGTGGGAGCATAATCCAGCAGCTCTTTGGCACGCGATACATCGGCGAGGCTGTCGCGAACGTCGCCCTCACGGGATGGCCCGAAAGCCACGGGGACGTCTGCGATTTCGGGATCGAACGGCACGAGGGCCTCTCTGATCTTTTCAATGAGGTGAAGCAAATCGGTGCGGTCGCCGCAGGCTGTATTGTAGACCTTGTTTACCGCCTTGGGATTGTCGGTGGTGGCGGCGAGGTGGTTCATTTGAATCACATTGGCAATGTAGGTGAAGTCGCGGGTCTGCTTCCCGTCGCCGTGCAGCACGGGCGACTCGTGGTCAATAAAGGCGCGAATGAATTTGGGAATGGCAGCGGCGTAGGCCCCGTCCGGAGTTTGGCGCTTTCCGAATACGTTAAAATAGCGCAGTCCGATGGTCTCCACCCCGAAGAGGTCGCCGTATCGGATGTCGGCCTCGATGAGTTTGAAATTAGGGTGAGACAAAAACGGGGCTACGTTCTCACGTTTACCCGTAGCAAAGTTGTCGAAGCACACCACCCTGTTTCCACAATCGAGAAGGTCCTCGCAAAGGTTGGAGCCGATAAAGCCGGCTCCTCCCGTTACAAGTACATTTTTATCTCGGAGCTTTCGCATCATGCTTGTTTACTTAGCGTAGTTTACAGCCCTTCGTTCGCGGATCACGGTGACCTTCACCTGGCCGGGATAGGTCATTTCGCTTTGTATTTTCTGGGAAAGATCGAAGCTGAGGGTATCGGCCTGTTCATCGCTCACTTTCTCGCTTTCCACCAGTACGCGCAGCTCTCGGCCCGCTTGAATGGCGTAGCTCTTGGTGACACCGGGATAGCTCAGCGCCATATTTTCAAGGTCTTTGAGGCGCTTGATGTACGACTCGACCACTTCGCGGCGCGCGCCGGGGCGGGCTCCGGAGATGGCATCGCAGACCTGAACGATGGGCGAAATCAGCCCCGTCATTTCAATCTCATCGTGGTGGGCACCGATGGCGTTGCACACTTCGGGCTTCTCGCCGTATTTCTCGGCCAGCTTCATACCGAGGATGGCGTGTGGCAGTTCGGGCTCGTCTTCGGGCACTTTTCCAATGTCGTGGAGGAGGCCTGCGCGCTTGGCCACTTTGGTGTTGAGCCCCAGCTCCGATGCCATGGTGGCGCAGAGATTGGCGACTTCGCGGCTGTGCTGCAAAAGGTTCTGTCCGTAAGAAGAGCGGTACTTCATGCGGCCCACCATTCGAATCAGTTCGGGATGGAGGCCGTGAATGCCCAGGTCGATGCAGGTGCGTTTTCCGATCTCGGCGATCTCGTCTTCGAGCTGCTTGCTCACCTTGGCCACCACTTCCTCGATGCGGGCGGGGTGTATGCGGCCGTCGGACACGAGCTGGTGAAGTGCCAACC
>JAIVHQ010000361.1:2763-4744 GCA_020200995.1 Flavobacteriales bacterium | reverse complement strand
GTCGCCGAGACTAAACCCCCACTCTGTCGAAAAACCATCGAGCACCTCAATGCCCGTCAGAAAAAGCATGGCAAAACCGGCGCCTGCCATCATGGCCCTGCGGTCCTCGACGCCCGTCCAACGTGTGGCCTCAAACGCGAGTCTCGAGAGCTGATATCCCGTGGCCGCATGACCCGCCTTATCCATTTGGAGCCAGTCGGCATTGTCGTCGAAAAAATGAAAAGAAGAGCGCGGCTGATTTGAATACCACAGTTCATTAAGTCCGATCATCGTCCCGGTAAATCCTGCCCCCGCCACGGCCGACACCAAAGTGAGCCGCCCCTTTTGCAGGGTGTCTGAAGGTTGCCAAAAATCACCCGTCTGGGCCGAAACCTGAGTGGTGAGAAAAAGCATTAAAAAACCCGCAATTGAGGCCCGAATTCCGAACCGCATGGTGGCGGTTTGGGTGCGGCGCTGCTGCGGCTTTGCATTCACGCCTTCGTCCCGGCTTTAAGCAATTCGGAAAACTCGGATTTGAACTTGTCCATCTTCGGACGGATCACGGCAGCACAATACGGCTGGTCGGAATTGTGCGCAAAGTAATCGTGATGGGCCGCCTCGGCGGTGTAGTAATTGATCAGCGGATCGACAGCTGTTACGATGGGTGCCGGCCATGAACCGCTGTTTTCAGCGGCTTGCTTGGCGGCCTCTGCAAGGTGCTTCTGCTCATCGTCGTGGTAGAAAATCACGCTGCGGTACTGGGTACCCACATCGGCGCCCTGGCGGTTGAGGGCGGTTGGGTCGTGGGTTTTAAAAAACACCTCGAGGAGGGTTTCGTAGGAAACCTCTTCGGGGTTAAAATGCAGTCGAATCACCTCCGCGTGGCCCGTATTGCCGTTGCACACCTCGCGGTATGCGGGATTCTTGATGTGGCCACCGCTATAGCCCGGTTCCACATGTTCCACGCCTTCCACGGCGTCGAACACCGCTTCCACACACCAAAAACAACCGGCCCCGAAGGTGGCTTCTTTCAATTTTTTCTCTTCTGTCATTCTTCTGTTTGTTTTGCGGCAACCGTTCGGCCACCGTGCGAAATTACGAATAAGTAGGCGGTATGGTACCGCTTATGTTCAGTGATGAAAACACGGGGATGCCGGGCTTGTTTATTTGGCGCGTGCGGCTCAAATGGTATATGCGGCGAGCGATTTTGAATCCTCGCGGCTTATAGAACCATGTATTCACTTTAATTCGTCCGCCGCGCATCCGCTCGCTGCCTTGTAGTTCTTCGACCTGCGAGGCCCTTTTTGCCAACATTAAGGCATTAACGGAATTAAGAACACGGCGCGGGGGTCATCTACACTTCTTAATGGCCCTTAATGCCTTAATGTTTCCTCTTTTCACGCACTGCAAGAAGCACGCCTTCGGCGCCTTCTTTTACTAACATTAAGACATTAAGAGAATTAAGAATACGGCGCGGGGGTCGTCTACACTTCTTAATGAACCTTAATGCCTTAATGTTTCCTCTTTTCAAGCCAAGCAAAAGAGACGCCTGCGGCGCTCTTTTCTACCAACATTAAGGCATTAAGGGAATTAAGGGTGTGGCGCGGGGGTAAGTTGAAAGCCGTGACGACTCAACGAAGCCATATCATTTAAAACCACCTAAGACTATTGATATTCTTTAACTTAGCTCCAATTCAAAACGATCAACACGCCCCTGTTGAAATAGAGGCACAGAAAGTTCCGTTGTGAGGGTATGGCTCAGCTATCTTTGAAAGTTGATGCCCTCGGAGGGAAACATATGGCCAAAAAAAACAGAATAAAGGAAGACAAGACCAAGAAACCTGCTGCAAAACAGAAGGGAAAGTCCAAGCTTGGCGCATTTTCGCGCGACCGCCGCTTCAAGCGGATTGCGGGGCTTTTCGTAATGTTCATCTGCGTGTATTGCTTTATCGCGTTCTCGAGTTTTATTTTCACTTGGAAAGCGGATCAATCCATGCTCTCG
>JAIVHQ010000361.1:0-2713 GCA_020200995.1 Flavobacteriales bacterium | reverse complement strand
CTCGGAAAGCTGGTGGATCGTGCTGCGCAACGGCAATTTCGACGCCGAAAACTGGCTTGGCCCGGTGGGTGCCATGGTATCACATCTCTTCATACATCAGTGGTTCGGGATCATGAGCTTTTTATTTCTCCCGATTTTTTTCGCTTGGGGATTTAAAATTCTCTTCGGGCGCAACCTCTTTCCCATGGCCAAGGGCATTGCGACGGCGGTGGTGGCTATGGTAATCTTCTCGCCCCTGTTGGCCTTCATTTTCGACGGCAGTGAGCAGCGATTTGTGGGCGGGGCGTTTGGGTACCACCTCGACTTGATCCTTACGGGTGTGGTAGGCAATATCGGTACCGGGTTGCTATTGGCTTTTGCGGCCATATCGTACATTTTGGTCGTCTTCAACCCCTCATTCGGGTGGGTAAAAGCACTTGCCGGCAAGGGACTGGAGGCGGGCAATATGATTGGAAAAACAGTATCCGACAAAGCCGCATCCATGCGCCGATCTCCCGACGAATGGGCCGAAGACGGTGACCCCGACACAGGTGAAGCGGACTTTAGCGACACCATCGGAGAGCAGGATAAATTTGTGACTTCGGCGGCCGACCTGGCGATGAGCGATGACGAGTACGAAGGTGGTGAAGAGACCGCTTCCGCGAAAAATGCAGCTCCCGCAAAGCCGGCCCGGCAGGGTGGAGAACTCCACATTGATCGGGGCGCTGAGAAAGATGAGGCCCCTGATGACAAAGCCATCGAGCTCGACGCGGCTGTGCCTGAAAAAGCTGAGCAAGGCGAGGAGGAAAAAGGCGAATTCTCTGTAGAGGCGCCAAAAGAAGAAAAATCCCTCAGCGAAGAAGAGCTCAACAAAAAAGTAACAGATTTCGGTGAGTACGACCCCACCCTGGATTTGGGATCTTTCAAAATGCCGGGCATCGACCTGTTGAACGACTACGGCGGTGGAAAAATCAATGTGAGCAAGGAGGAGCTGGAAGCCAACAAAGACAAGATTGTGACCACCTTGTCGCACTATAAGATCGGCATTGACAAAATTAAAGCCACCATCGGGCCCACAGTGACCCTTTATGAAATCGTGCCGGAGCCCGGGGTGCGCATCAGCAAAATCAAAAATCTCGAGGACGACATTGCGCTCAGCCTTGCAGCCCACGGAATCCGCATCATTGCCCCCATTCCCGGAAAGGGAACCATCGGTATTGAGGTGCCCAACAGCAACCCCGACATCGTGTCGATGCGCTCGCTGATCGCCTCCGAAAAATTTCAGGAAAGCACTTTTGAGCTGCCGATCGTGATCGGAAAGACCATCTCGAACGAGACCTTCGTGACCGACCTCGCCAAAATGCCTCACTTGCTGATGGCCGGTGCCACAGGACAGGGAAAATCGGTGGGGCTGAACGCCATCCTGGTATCTCTTCTGTACAAGAAGCAC
The DNA here is from genome assembly GCA_020200995.1 of Flavobacteriales bacterium. Taxonomy (GTDB): domain Bacteria; phylum Bacteroidota; class Bacteroidia; order Flavobacteriales_D; family Cryomorphaceae; genus T3Sed10-241. The sequence continues at coordinate 1,284 of JAIVHQ010000361.1, read as the reverse complement.
CCTTCGCAGATCAAGTTTGTGTTGGTAGACCCGAAAAAGGTGGAGCTCACGCTGTTCAACAAAATTGAACGACACTACCTCGCCAGGTTGCCCGACGAGGAAGAAGCCATCATCACTGACACCAGCAAGGTGGTGAAAACGCTGAATTCACTGTGCCTTGAAATGGATGCGCGGTACGAAATGCTCAAGGATGCAGGCGTACGGAATATCAAGGAGTACAACGCGAAATTTATCAAGCGCAGGCTAAATCCCGAAAGTGGCCACCACTACCTGCCATACATCGTGCTGGTGGTGGACGAATTTGCGGACCTGATCATGACGGCAGGAAAGGAAGTGGAAACGCCCATCGCGAGGCTTGCCCAGCTGGCCCGCGCCATCGGAATCCACCTGATCATCGCCACACAGCGACCTTCGGTAAACATCATCACGGGGGTAATCAAGGCAAACTTCCCCGCCCGAATTGCCTTCCGCGTGTCGTCAAAAATCGACTCGCGCACCATACTCGACGCGGGCGGTGCCGATCAGCTGATCGGACGAGGTGACATGCTCTTGTCTACGGGGAACGACATCATCCGACTTCAATGCGGATTTGTAGATACTCCTGAGGTGGACGACATCACCGAGTTTATCGGTTCGCAACGTGGATACCCCGATGCTCACATGCTGCCCGAGTACGTCGGTGAAGAAAACGAAGGTCCCGGACAGGTTGACCTCGCCGATCGCGACTCCATGTTCGAAGACGCCGCCCGGGTGATTGTCATGAACCAGCAGGGATCTACCTCCCTCATCCAAAGAAAACTCAAACTCGGCTACAACCGCGCCGGCCGCATTGTAGACCAACTGGAGGCTGCAGGCATTGTGGGGCCCTTTGAAGGAAGCAAGGCGCGACAGGTATTAATTCCTGACGAATACGCTTTGGAACAGTTATTGAAGTCGGAGAGTGAGAAAATAGAAAACTAAGCCCATGAAATTATACCAAATTGCCGCAACAGCTGTGCTGGCAGTCATTACAGCCACTTCTCTCGATGCCCAAGAAGCTAAAGCAAAGGGCATCCTGGATGAATTGAGCAACAAGACGCGCAAGTACACCTCGATTACCAGTGATTTCAGCTTTACCCTTAAGGACAAGATCGCTGATGTGGAGCAAACCCAGGAGGGCAAGCTGAAAATGCAGGGCAAAAAATACGTCATCGTACTTGGCGACAATCAGATTTTTTCTGACGGCCAAACCCGCTGGACCTACAGCGAGGACATGAACGAAGTGTACATCGACAATGCCGAAGG
>JAIVHQ010000360.1 GCA_020200995.1 Flavobacteriales bacterium | reverse complement strand
GTCGAAACCCTCTCTCTCCGCGTGCAGCGCACTGTAGACAATGCCCTCGAACTGGCCCGATGGCTCGAAAACCACGAAGATGTAGAAGCTGTGAACTACGCCGGGTTGAAATCGAGCAAGTACCACCACCTTGCGAAAAAGTACCTTCGCAACGGCTTTGGCGGTGTATTGAGCTTCAAGGTGCGCGGTGCCAAGGACCGCGCCGACGAAGTGGTGAACAGCCTGAAGCTGGTGAGTCACCTCGCCAATGTGGGTGACGCCAAGACCCTCATTATTCACCCGGCCACCACCACGCATGATCAGCTCGGCGAAGCTGAGCAGCGCAAGGCCGGCGTACTGCCAGGGTGGCTCAGGGTATCGGTGGGCATTGAGCACATTGAGGACATCAAGGCCGACTTTGCCAACGCTTTCGTAGAAACGCGGACCCCGAAACCCGTGTTGGGCTAATGGCTGAGGGAGTGTACAACCACCAAGGTACTTTGGAATTGGAGCGCGGCGGGCGGCTCGTGTCGCCCGCCATCGCTTACCGAAGTTGGGGTGAGCCGCTACCCGATGGGAGCAATGTGGTGTGGGTATGCCACGCCCTTACGGCAAATGCGGATGTTTTCGACTGGTGGCCCGGCCTATTCGGAGCGGGCAACCTCTTCGATCCGAAAGACCGGTGCATCATATGCGCCAACGTTTTGGGTTCGTGCTATGGGACAGCCGGGCCACTCAGCGAAAACCCCGAATCGGGCAAGCCTTTTTATTCCAAATTTCCCGACGTGACCATCCGCGACATGGTGGCGGCCCACCGGCTGCTGGCAGGTCATTTGGGTATCGATCGCATCGGGCTGATCATCGGCGGAAGCCTCGGCGGACAGCAGGCCCTGGAGTGGGCCGTGAGTGAACCCGACCGGTTTGATCGCGTCATCGCATTGGCCACCAACGCGGTTCATTCTCCCTGGGGTGTGGCCTTCAACGAAACCCAGCGCATGGCCATCGAGGCCGACGGCACCTGGGGAAGTCCGCGTCCTGATGCGGGCGTCGCGGGCATGCGCGCCGCGCGTGCAGCGGCACTGCTTTCATACCGCCATTACGATGCCTACCAAGGCACTCAGTCGCCAAAGGCCGATGATGCCGATTTTCACCACCGCGCGGTGACCTATCAGCGGTATCAGGGCGAAAAGCTCGCCCGCCGCTTCAACGCCTACAGTTACCATCTGCTGAGTCGAACCATGGACAGCCACGACCTGGGGCGGGGCAGGGGCGGCGTGGAAAAAGCTCTGGCACGGGTGACTGCCGAGGTGATGACCATCGGTATTTCCAACGACCTGTTGTTTCCGCCTGAAGAGCAGTTGCGAATCGCCACTGCTGTGCCTAATGGTACGTTTCGCAACATCGAATCGACTTACGGCCACGATGGATTTTTGGTAGAAACCTCAAAGCTGGCTGAGGTCATTTCCGGGTTTATCCCTCATTTTCAATCTGCTTCCGCAAAAAATGCAAACATATGAAGACATCAATTGCCCTGATAGGATTTGGCACTGTGGGGAGTGCGCTCTACGAGCGAATTCTCAACTTGCCTCAATATGAAATTTCCGGCGTGGCCGTAAAGCACCCCGAGAAGCACAAAGACCGCCTTCCGGAAGTCTTGATGCGCAAAAGTGCCGAAGCGCTTATTGCGCGCCCGGAGACAGAGGTAATCCTCGAGGCCATTGACGACAGCGACGCGGCCCTCGAATTTGCCGTAAAGGCCCTCGAAGCCGGAAAAACCTACATCACAGCAAGCAAGAAAATGGTGGCCTCCAACCTTGGACTCCTCCACCGCCTTGAGGAAACTTATGATGGAAACCTCCTTTACGAAGCTGCTGTGGGAGGAGCAGTACCCATACTTCGCACCTTGCGTGAGCACCTCGCCGCAGAGCCCGTGAAGCGGGTGCGAGGGATCCTGAACGGCACCTGCAATTACATCCTCACCCAAATGCAGGAGGCTGGTGCCGATTTCGATACATCGCTGAAGGAGGCCCAATTGAAAGGCTATGCCGAAACTGATGCTTCAAGCGACATCGACGCGTTGGACACCTATTATAAATCTCTGATCATCGCCCGCACCCTGAGCGGAACCACTCCCGAACTCGCCCGTGTGGTGTACGAGGGCATCAGGGACGTGGCCGCCGCAGATGTGGCCAAAGTGCGAAAAGAGGGCGGCAAGGTCAAGCTCATCGCCGACATCCAAAGGGAGGGCGACAAGTTCAAAATCGACATCCGACCCACGGCGGTCACTCCGGACGATCCACTTCACAACGTCGACGGTTCATCCAACGCCGTGACCATCGAGGGCGTCCATTCCGGAACCATTACCCTGCAGGGGCTCGGCGCCGGCGGCCACCCCACGGCCTCAGCCATGGTAGGCGACTTGATGAACATCCCCGCTCCGAAATTGGAAAAGGTGAAGAAGATGCTGACGGCGTTGAGGTGAGTATCCGGCAGGGGTGGACTCTAATTGATGATCATGCCGGCAAATGCATGAGTTTGAAAAGAAATATCCGAGAATAAGCCATGGGCGGATCGAGGAGAAAGTAATTGGATCAAGTCTTTAGATCAAGCCGCAGGTATGACCGCTGAAATGACAGCAGGCATCAAGCAGACTATAGGGACAGACACTATTCAAATATCGCGCAGGCAGCGGCAACTGTGGGCCCGCGAGTCGGGGTCTGTTTGGTTCAGTCCGGAC
>JAIVHQ010000359.1 GCA_020200995.1 Flavobacteriales bacterium | reverse complement strand
GCGAAGTGCGATACTCCGTGAGCGCACGTTGATCAGCCGGGCATCGCCGAGCAGGTAGTTGACGGCATTGATGAGAAAGTCGTTGTTTCCATACATCATCCGCCTGAGGTTGGGGTCGTATCCGAGCTCTCTGAAGCGGGTGCTGTCAGGGCTTACGATGTTGCGAGCGATGTCGCCGTCGGCAATCACCAACTGCCTTGTAAATGAACCTTCTTCCTTAAAGCCGAGCTCCGACTGCTCATAGAATTCCGGAGGCAGCCTGTTGGCGAAATTGGATGTAAACTTACCCTCGAGCAATGCAGCAACGGGCTGCCTCGGACGGTTGGAAGATCCGAAATCGGGATCAATACCGACGATATTGAAACTAACCCTCACCGGCGACTTCAGGATGCGCGTGTACTGCGAAGTGTGGAGTATGAGTTTCTTGTCGATGCCCGGAGCTGCCACCGTGTCAATACTTCCGATAAAGTCGGTGAGTATGGGGTCCACATTCGCCGTGATGGGGTGCGACTCGTCGGGGATAAGGATGGGCTGAAAATACCAGGGCAAAAGCTCCGTGCGCTCATTTCCTTTTGGGCCCGTGCGCAGCGATATCGGAGCACAGGTGCGGTCGATGAGCAAATCGCGGTTCAGTCGCACGCCATAATTAAAGAGCATATCGTCGAGATTGACCCGAAGCGGCGTAGACATGGTCACCTCAGTTTTGCGCAGGCTGTCGAGGTCCGCGTGCATAGCGTCGATCATCCACAGGGCTTTGCCGCCGTTGATGATAAACTGATCAATGATGTATTTGTCCTTTTCGGAAAACGACCGGGTCGGCTTGGCCACCACGATGGCATCGTATCGATTTTCGCGCTTGCCCGAACCCACCACGCTGCGGCTCAGTATGTCTATCAAACCTTCGAGTTCCACATACTCCACATCGTAGTAGCGAAGGAGCTCGTTTTGAAATGAGCGCATGGCGATGGGCGGCAGTTCGCCGTGGCCCTGAATGATGGCTACTTTTCGGCGGCGGTCGGTCTTAAGAAGGTAGAAAGCGTTTACGAAGGCGTATTCCAAATTATTGATGGTGCGGTTCACCAACTCTGCATCTGTGGCCCGCTGTTGATTGCGTAGAATTTGCAGTGGAATTTCCTTGTCCTTGTAAGAAAGCAGTGCTCCCGGAAAAATGATTTTTTCCTCAAGGCCGTCTTTCTTTTTTATCTGCAGCGAGGTGTAGTCCAGGCCGCGCTCCACAAGCTCGCCATACATGGCTTCGCGCGATTCCTGATCGGGGGCCTCGCTGGGGTTGATAAACTCGTACTGCACATTGTCGCCCGCGTAGGCCCGCATCTCGTCGAGTTTTTCCTTTACGGCCTGCCGCAGTCTTTGGTAATCGGCCGGAAAATCTCCTTCCAAAAAAACCTTGACATAAACCACATCATCGAGCTCCTTGACCACATCGATCGTGGTGGAGGTCAGGGTGTGGCGCTTTTCTTCAGTAAGGTCAAAACGGGCAAAGAAAAAGGTGCTGAGATAGGTGAGCGCCGCAAAGAAAACCACCCCGAGGATGAGTTCTGCAATGACCCGCACTTTATCGCTCTGTGCCCCTTTCATGACAATTTTCGACTTTGGAGCACGGTTTTAGTAAATACGACGAATATGCCCGACAGACTCACGAAGTACATCACGTCGCGCGTATCAATCACCCCGCGGCTCATGGAGTCGTAATGCTCCGCAATGCTGAGGCGCTGCACAAATCGATCAAAATCACCGAATAGCTCAAAGGAGGCTATTTGATCCAATCCGCTGTAGCAAAAAAAGCACAGAAAAAGCGCAATGATAAAAGCGACCACCTGATTATCGCTAACTGCTGAAGCGAAGATGCCTATGGACGTGAATCCTGCAGCCAGAAAGAAAAGACCGAGGTAAGAGCCGACGGTGCCGCCGATATCCAAATTGCCTTGAGGGTTTCCCAACACGTAGACGTAATAGAAATAAACCAACGTAGGAATGAGCGCAAGCAGAACCAAAAACACCGCCCCGAGGTATTTGGCAAGTATAATCTGAAGGTCGGTAAGCGGACGTGTGAACAGAAGTTCAATGGTTCCCGTGCGTTTTTCTTCCGAAAACGAACGCATGGTAACCGCCGGCACTAAAAACATAAAAACCCACGGCGCCACATAAAAGAGGGTGTCAAGGGCGGCATAACCTTGATCAAGGATATTCAAAGAACCCTCGAAGCCCCACATAAACAGACCAGTGAGCAAAAGAAATACGACGATAGCCACATAGCCGATCACCGAACTTAAAAAACTGTTTATTTCTTTGCGAATCAATGCCCACATAGGCGGAAAGCATATTTAAGGCGACAAAGATACAATTTTCGAATGCCCACAAGGCATACGTTTATCGCCATTCTCGGATTGCCGAATGCGGCGCAGTGGCCACTGCTTTTTTCCCGAAAGGAATGTGTGCCTCTCAATCGAGTTGAATCTCACGAGACATCGACCACGCCTCGGCGGGTTTGATGAACCGTGGCTTTACCAGCGACCAAAAAGATTGGAAGACTTCAGAATTTCGATAAGTTTCCAGGTGTGCCTCACTTTCCCAGTGGCTGTATGTTACCACTTTGCCTGAAAGCGATAGCAGCGCCGCCGTATCAGCGTCCGAGATAGCGCACCAAAAGGACGACAATGCAAATGAGGAACATCAAAATGGAAATCTTGTTGATGCCATGCATCATGCGTAGGTTGAGATTGCCCTCTTCCTTTTTGAAAAAGTTGGCGGGGTTGAGGTAGTGCAGAATTTTCTTTAAAAACATATCAGTGGGGCTCACGTTTGTTGTTATCCGCAGATTGAAAAGCAGTATATTTCGCTAAATTATGGAATTTAAACTCACATCCGAATACGAGCCTACGGGCGATCAACCTGCAGCGATAAAACAGCTGCTTGAAGGAATTGTTGCCGGGGAGGCAGCCCAAACACTTCTAGGAGTCACCGGCTCGGGAAAAACCTTCACCGTAGCCAATGTAGTGGCGCAGCTCAACCGCCCCACCCTCGTGCTCTCGCACAACAAAACCCTCGCGGCACAGCTGTACAGCGAGTTCAAGCAGTTTTTCCCTGAAAATCTAGTGGAGTACTTCGTATCCTACTACGACTACTATCAGCCCGAGGCGTTTATTCCTTCGAGCAACACTTATATTGAGAAAGACCTCAGCATCAATGAAGAAATTGAAAAACTGAGATTGAGTACCACCTCTGCCCTGCTCAGCGGGCGGCGCGATGTGATCGTGGTCGCATCGGTGTCGTGCATTTACGGAATCGGAAACCCCACAGAGTTTCACAAGAGCGTGATCCCCGTGTCGCGTGGGCAAATCGTGTCGCGAAACAGCTTCCTACACCTCCTGGTGGCGGGGCTTTATTCTCGAAACGACTACGAACTGAGCCGTGGAAAATTTCGTGTGAAGGGCGATGTGGTAGATATCTATCTCGCCCATGCCGACCACTGCATCCGGGTGGAATTTTTCGGTGACGAAATCGACAGCCTCACTACGTTTGATCCGGAAAGCGGAAATACCATCGCAGAGTTTGAACACCTCAACATCTACCCGGCCAACCTCTTTGTGACCACCAAAGAAACACTGAACAACGCCATTTGGGAGATTCAGCAGGACATGAAGGCGCGCGTGGACCAGTTTGCCGCAGAGGGCCGACACCTCGAAGCCAAACGATTGGAGGAGCGAACCACCTACGACCTCGAGATGATGCGTGAGCTGGGATACTGCTCGGGGATTGAAAACTACTCGCGGTACTTCGACCGCCGGGAGCCGGGGCAGCGCCCTTTTTGCCTTTTCGACTACTTTCCGGAAGACTTTCTTTTCGTTGTCGACGAAAGCCACGTGACCGTACCGCAGGTGCGCGCTATGTATGCCGGCGACCGTTCCCGAAAGGTGAACCTCGTGGATTACGGATTTCGCTTGCCCGCAGCGCTCGACAACAGGCCACTCAAATTCGAAGAATTCGAAACACTGATCGGGCAGGCTCTTTATGTGAGTGCCACCCCGGCCGATTACGAACTGGAACTCTCAGGCGGGGTGATTGTTGAACAGGTAATTCGACCCACAGGCCTGCTCGATCCGATCATTGAAGTGCGGCCGAGCCAAAATCAAATTGACGACCTGCTCGACGAAATCAACATTCGAACAGCGCGGGACGAGCGCACCCTTGTAACCACATTGACCAAGCGGATGGCGGAAGAACTCCAGGCATTCTTTGATAAAGCCGGTGTGAAGTGCCGCTACATCCACAGCGATGTGGACACACTGGACCGCGTAGACATCCTTGCCGATTTGAGGGCGGGAATTTTCGACGTCCTCATCGGGGTGAACCTACTACGCGAGGGGCTCGACCTGCCCGAAGTATCGCTGGTGGCCATCCTCGACGCCGACAAGGAAGGCTTTTTGCGCAGCGAGCGTTCGCTGGTGCAAACGGTGGGACGCGCCGCCCGAAATGTAAACGGACGCGTGATCATGTACGCCGATACCATGACCGAGAGCATGCGCCAAACCATCGAAGAGACCGAGCGCAGGCGGGTAAAGCAGCAAGCCTACAATGACGAACACGGAATCGAGCCCAAGCAGATCAAGCGCGGTACAGCCGTAATCATGGGGCAGGGCCGGCAGGATCGCAGGGCAGCTTCGAAAGCTTATGTGGAGCCGGAGGGTCTCAGCGCCGCTGCCGATCCGGTGACAG
>JAIVHQ010000152.1 GCA_020200995.1 Flavobacteriales bacterium | reverse complement strand
TCCTTAATCAAAACAACTTATGAAACGGTTTCCCCTTATCGTTTCGGCGTTCATGGTGCTCCTTGCGACCATGGTGTCGAACACAGCTTATTCTCAAGGCGACAATTGCGCCTCAGCCATTCCCCTCGATGTAGTGGTAAATGGTTGCGAATTCACCCAGGTGAGCAATGCCGGCCTAACCAACAGCGGACAAACGCCTGTAGGTGTTGATTGCGATGCTTATGCCGGAGGCGACCTCTGGCTATCTGTAGTTATGCCGCCCTCAGGCGAAGTGACAGTCACTACACAACTCATTCCATTGGTGACTCCTGGTGCAATGGACATCAATATGGCCGTGTACAGTGGTAGCTGCGGTTCACTGACCCTGCTGACTTGCGACGACGACTCGGGAGCGGGCTTTTTTGCGGAAGCAACTTTTTCGGGCACACCCGGTGAAACTTATTACGTACAGCTGTGGGAAACGAACAACAATACCCAGGGCTCATTCAATGTATGTGCCAACGGAACGGCCACTTGCGTGGCGCCCGAGGCCACCTTCGAAGTTGATTGCGGTGTGGACAACCAATATTCCGTAACGGTAAATATCACCTCGCTCGGAGACGCTGATGTTGTGAATATCACCAATGACGGCGGTGCCGATCCGATCACAGCTATTTCTTCAACGGGTAGCCATACAGCGGGGCCATTTTCTGCCGGCTCTACCGTGACCATCACGTTGGAACACGGTTCTGACCCTACCTGCAATATTTCAGAAAATCTCACTGATCTCGGTCAGGGCTGTGACCGCACCCTGGACTGCGAGCAGGTGCTTGATCAAAGCTACTGCTACAGCAACAACGACGACGCTGTATTCATCTACAGCAGTCCCGACGGACTGCCCGTTACGCTGACTTTTATTTCGGGTTTGATAGAATCATTTGACGAAATCACCATCCGTAATGGCGACAATGCCGCTGCGCCTGTGCTTTTCTCTGGTTCAAACGGGGGCGACCTCTCCGGACTTACACGCACTGCTGAAAGCGGAAGTATCTACCTAAGTGTAAATTCCGACGGATCAGCGAGCTGTCAGGACGGAAGCCTCGGCCTCGGCGGAGGATGGAACTGGGAAGTAGAAACCGAGTGCCCTTCTTTCGGCTCATGCGACGAAGCAGCACCGATCACTTCACAAGTCACTTTTGCACAGTCTGAAATCGTTGATGACCTGGCAGGTGCGCCTGCCGGTACAGGCCAATGCGCAGGTCCCGGAAACAATCCTGAGCGTTGGTTCACCTTCACGGCCGAAGGCTCGGTGACCTACTTTCGCGCCGATGGATCGGGCAATTTTGATCCCGCTGTAGAAGTGTATGATGCTTGTGGTGGTGAACTTCTGGCTTGCGTTAACGATGCCGGAGCAGGTCAGCGAGAGCTATTTTGGGTCACAGACCTCACACCAGGCGCGGACTACGTGTTTCGCGTGTACCACGCAGGTGCCTCTGTCCCCGATATTACTGTATTCGAGGCGGCCGTGGCACACATCCCGGTGATTCAACTTCGCTCCGACTTTTGCGGTGCCGAGGGTTTGACGCCCGCCAGTATCATACGCTCCACTACACCCAATCCTGATTTCTTGCTCCAAAATTTTGTTTGGGAATTCACACAGCTCGAAGCGCCGTTTGAAACTTTTGAACTCACATCGCCAAACGGCGCCAACCCACAATTCCGAATGTTCTGGTTTCCCGAAGTGGAATACGGACGCTCCTACAGTGTGCGCGTCAAAGCCCGCATGTACCAAGGCGCCAACCTCGGCGACTACGGCGATGCCTGTACCATCACCATGGCAGGCGGACCGACTACATTCCTTGAGGCTTCGTTCGACGATGGTTTTTACAATATGTGCGACATCCTCCGTGCGAAGCGCATCCCGGGTGCAGTGAATTATCGCTGGACATTTACATCAGGAGGCACCACCCTGGAGAGGAACAGCAATTCTTCCAACAACCGAATGCCTTTACATTTCGTGTCTGACCTTCAGCTCGGAACGGCTTATGATGTTGAGGTATTCGCAACCGATGCCCAGGGCAACGAAGGCAATGTAAGTACCGTGCGCACCATCAATATGAACAATTTTGTACCGGATACGGAATTGAATTCTGCCCAGTTTACCTGCGGTTCAACTGTATTACTCACCAACCTCGTAAATGCTGTTGAAGTGTGCAACGCTGAATCGTACACCTTCCGATTTACAGATATCACCGATGCACAGAACCCACCGCTCGAGCGCGTGCGTCCCACCCGAGTATTGCAGTTTGCGATGGTATCAGGACTCATACCAGGACACACCTACAATGTACAGGTTAAGGCTGCCTCGGGAGGACTCGAGGGCGAGTATGCCACAGCTTGCGAAGTGACAATTGACGAAGGTGAGCAAGGCAGGATGCCAGGCGGAAACACCGTTGATAATGCCGGTCTGAATCAGTTGGACATGACCGTATATCCCAACCCCGTGACAGGTGCCGAAGTGATGGTGACCATTGACGGACTTTCGGATGCCAACTCTGATGTGGTCGTTGAAATCTACAACCTCACAGGGCAACGCATACATCAGCAGAACTTTGGTAATGCGGGGAACCGCTTTTCAGCAGCGGTAAAACTCAACGGAAACATCGCGAGCGGTACTTACCTGCTTCGCACTTCCGTAAATGGTAAGCCCTCGGGCGCCGAAAAAATTATCATCCCGTAAGGA
>JAIVHQ010000358.1 GCA_020200995.1 Flavobacteriales bacterium | reverse complement strand
CAGGAAACTCGGGCTTGAATATGACAGCCTCGACTACAGCAAGAGCTTGGATTTTCTCCTGATGACCGCCAATGGTATAGAAACGAAGGGGTGATCACGCGGCCGCAAAAAGCCGAAGTCTGGACGGGATGAAATCTTCTCGTCCTACATTGATGTATGGACATCGGTAATTCATCAATGGCAGAAAATGCATGCGCAGGATCCGTCTGTAAAATGGCGAGCCCCCACAATCTTTCCGTTTTTCTTGTCAACGCGAGGCATAACTCGATTTAAAAAATCATCTTCCCCATTTTCCAAGTACCTTCTAATGGAATACGAACACAAGTCTGCGATTTGAACCATTCCCGTAAGCTCAGAATTCACAAACAGCGGCGTCTCAATAATTCGATTTATTCGAGTCCAAAGTGTGCCGTGAGAATGAAATCGTTGCATTAGCTCAGTATGCTTTTGAGAAACCGTATCATTATTGTCATGAATCAATGCTCCATACAAATGACTGTTGGACGTACTCTTGGAACGTATTTGTAAATATTGTTCAAATCGAGATACTACTTGTTCGAAGGCTTGTTCATCGACAGACCTGCTGGCCCTGGACGGATCAAAGTGGACTTTATCAATACATTCTGCAAATATTCGAGCAAAAGTCCATGATCCAATGCTTTCAGCCAATTCTCTTAACAGGTCTATTCTCTCGTCACGTGTTAAATGAGTGTAGGCCTCACTTTTCTTGTAGTTCTTTTTAGTTTGTCGGTAATGCTTTTGATTTGGGGATTTCTGAAGTTTCAAAAGCTCTTTGAGGCGATACTTTTCCACTTCGCGCCTTCGTTCTTCACGAGTCAACTCATCAAAACCATCAATTTTATCCTGTTCAATATAGGTGCGGGCAATCCAAGCTGTGTGCACTTCAGCTTGTTGCAGATCATATTTGGCTTTAATTCTCTGAATTTGTCTATCGCAGTATTTCCATTTGTGAATAGGAATTGAGAGACCGGCGAGAACGTAATGACTGGTATTGCCAGGTATTTGTGGAACGCCCGATTCATCTATGTAGCAAAAATAGACCATCACAAAATAAAAAAAGCGACTGGTTTCGAGGGACATTTCCTCTTATTGAGACGCTTGGCGACTCATCCCAGACGCATGTTCAAAGATAATGAAAAAATTGGAAGACAAGTGTAAACAAATCGTAAGTCAACGGGACATCATTTTTGACTACAGCAATAGCCCGGATTTTCTCCTGATGACGGCCAACGGTATAAAAACGGAGCAGTAATTACGTTCTGCCGTCACACCGAAATCTCAACGAGCGATTCAAAAAGTTTTTCGATATTAGATTCCTTGAATGCATGACAGTTATGCCATATAGCCAAGGTAGATACGAGAAAACGGTGACTTTGAAGAAACTCTTCCACCGAGGGGTTCAAAGGATCGCATTGCGTTTTGAGCCGGATGATGGGCTGAAGCAGATATGCCGAAATATGGGAGCGACTTACAGCCGGACGCACCAATGCTGGTATGTGGACAACCATCCCGCCAACATGAAAAAGATTTTTGCCGCTTTTCGCGGAAAGGCCTGGGTGGATCAGACTGCATTTTTTGGCGAAAAGCCTAAAAAAGAGCCCGCACCACCGCAGCGTGATCCTTTAAAAGTACAGCTCGATGCGGCGGCGACGAGGGAGGTGGAAAACTTCTGTAAATACCTTGAGGCGCAGGGCAAGGCAGAGAGCTCGGTGCGCACTTATGCCAATTGCATCGGCGTATTTCTCACTTATTTTGGCGGAGGTCATAAGGGCATATCTGCTAAGGGGGCCGAGGAGATTGGCATGGAGGATGTGCAGGGCTTTCTGAGCGATTACATTTACAGTAAGGGGTTGGCGCGCAGCACCCATGCGCAGTACGTGGCGGCGCTCAGGCATTTTTTCAAGAGCAGGTTTAACAGGCATATTGACGTCGAGAAGCTGGTGTACCCGAAGCAGGGCAAGAAGTTGCCCAAAGTGCTGGCCAAGGAAGAAATCGGCCTGATGATCAAGCGCACGCCCAATTTGAAACACCGCATGCTGATGAGCATGCAATACGGCATGGGGCTGCGTGTGGGCGAACTCATCGGAATCAGGCTGAGAGACATCGACATCATTCGCGGCACCATCACGGTACACGGGAAGGGATTTAAGTCGCGCAGGGTATTCATAAGCCGCGGCATTGCAGCCATGCTCACCCAATACATGGATCAGTACTGGCCTGGCGAGTACCTCTTTGAAGGTCAAAACGGTGGAGCCTACACCGCCACTTCTGTAAACGCGGTGTTGAAGCAGGCCGCGAAGCGCGCGGGCATCACCAAGGCCGTGCATTCGCACATGTTGCGGCACAGCTATGCCACCCATTTGCTGGAGAGCGGTACCGACCTGCGGTACATTCAGGAACTTTTGGGCCACAGCAGCTCTAAGACCACTGAGATATACACGTTTGTCAGTTCCAAGAAATTGGGCGATATTGGCAGTCCGTTTGACGACCTGGATTTATAACAGTGCGCAATGAACTGAGAAGCTGAAGGATTTATCCACAAGTTTTTTGGCCAAAACATAGGCTTTAAGTGCGTACTTGGGCATTTATCCACAAGTTTTATACGGATATAAACAAGTTATGCACAAGTGGCTACATTCGCACTATATCAAAAAAGCCTTCAGGTAATTGCTCTTGGGCTACTTTCAAGCAATCATCACAC
>JAIVHQ010000151.1 GCA_020200995.1 Flavobacteriales bacterium | reverse complement strand
GCCTTCACCCCGAACGGCGATGGAATCAACGACTTGTTTCAGGTCTACGGAGAGCGGATCGTGCGGTTCAATATGAAAATTTACGATCGATCGGGAACTGCAGTGTTCGAATCAAACAGCATTGACGCAACCTGGAACGGAAGCTATCAAAACAGCGGGTATTACTGCCAGGCGGGACAATACTCCGTGCACATAGAGTTGGAATATGACGACAAATCACTGCTCGTAAAAACGGGCCATGTGACCTTGCTGAGGTGAGCTGATTGTGCAGTTCTAACCCGATTTCCTCACTTTCTTTTCCAATAGCAGCATCACGTCACTCCGTTTTTTAATAACACGGGCGGGAATACCGCCCACGAGCTTGAGCGGCTCGAAAGATTTAGTAACGAGGCTATGGGCAGCAACGGCGCAGCCTGTGTCGAGGTGAACACCCGGCAAAATGGTTGAGCCCGTACCAATAATGACGTGAAGTCCGAGACGAACAGGCGCGCTATGCACATTTCTAAACACATCATCAACGGTGGGGTTGGTGAGAAAATCGCCCGAATAATCGTCGGTGGAGCTGTAGATGACCACCCGCGAGGATAGCCCGGCAAAGTCTTCGATCACCACCTCATCGCGGCCGAAGATGCCGCAAAAACAAGCGATGTGGACGTGGCTTCCAATACGTACTCCGCCGTGGCCCGCTGAAATCACCGCAAAGTCGTCGACTCGAACATGGTCGCCGAGCGAGATGTCGCGGGCCCCGTAAATCGAAGCTTTTTCTGAAATGAGCACGTGGTTTCCCAGGGCCTTAAACCCCATTTTCTCCAATTGCGCTTGCGATAGAAAGGCCATGCTCAAAGATGGGAAAAAAAGCCCGTCGCATGTCAACCCAACTTTAGGAATCAGGCAATCTCCAATTTCGCTTTGTACTCCGCTTCCGCAAAATCGTCACGGTTGATCCAATAATCGGAAGTGACCACCCTGACTTTTCCATCGCCTTTATGGCTGAGCTCCCAGAGAATGTGTTCGGCTTCGGGGAATTCATTGCCATCTTCGAGCTGTTCGGAAAAAAGGCGCTTGATAATGTTGCGCTCTGACATTCCCTGTGCGAGAGCTTTAAGAAAAAGGACTTTATTCTCGAGATCAAAATCGCCGTCGGCCTTCACCGTGCAATCGATCACCGTGGCTTCCGTATTCGGAAACTTTCCGTTGTATGCCTTGTAGAGGAGCTGATTGACACTGAAAAGATGCGGGTGGAGATCAATTTCGGGATACTCCTCACTGATCTTGTCCACGAGCATGTCGTTGGATATTTGGTCGATTTGGCCCTCGTTCAGTGAATCGCTCAATTTGTAGGTAAGCAAAATCGCAGCGGCTGCGGGCGGCTCTTCATCGCCGATGGCCATTTTGAGGTACTCAATGAGGTTTTCTTCCTTCACGCTTTCGGCATCGGGAAAATCGAAGGCTGCGAGCAATGCTTTATAATCTTCAGTAGACCAATAGCCGGGAATTTCATCCACGGTCTCAAGGTTGTTTACTGTAATGTCTATTCCTGTCATCATTGTTATTTTTTCTTTAATTAACTGTAATTGTGACGGCTGCCTGTCTGTACACCGTAAAAAACGGGCCTGATCGGGAAATAAAATTTGCAATAGCCCGCGTTCTAAATGTTAGAGTGCGCCTGAAAAGGCACTTGCGCTTGTTTGCAGCCGACTTGTCGGAATATACGCATTTTTTGAGGAATTATCGCTGTGGCAAACCTACCCGGGATGGCCGCAGTGGTCGTGAAATTTTCTCGGGATTCCGCATCTCTATGCTCTTTTAAATACGCAGTTCAAGTTCGGAGGCGCCCCCGGCACCAGGTGCGGTTTTACTTAAGACGGCTTTCACACGGTCGGGGCGGTTTCGTATATTTCGCACTTGAAAAAACTCAGAGGAAGCGTATTCTACCCATCCTTTCTGCTGCTGACGGCGGCTGTGGGAGCGGCTGTATATTTCGAAGACCGCTTTCTCTCGTCGCTAAGCAGCGCGAATGCATTTCTTCTTTCCAAAACGGGGCCCGGCATTCAAACAGCCGTGCTCCTGATGGTCATCACCTGTGCCGCAGTACCCTTCACCCCCTTGGGCAGGTTAAAAATCGGGGGAGCAGAGGCCGTACCGTTTTTGTCAAAGACCAAGTGGTTTGCCATTGTTCTTTGCACCACCGTGGCCACAGGCATCCTTTTCTGGGCCACCGCCGAGCCGATTTTTCACTTTGCAGAGCCGCCTGAAAATTCGGGAATCGAACCAGAATCTGCAGATGCCGCGCAGTTCTCTTTGGCCACATTGTTTTTGCATTGGAGTTTCAGTCCCTACGCCATTTACACGGTGCCCGCCCTCGTTTTTGCCGTTGGCTACTACAATAAGAAAAAAGCCTACAGCGTAGGATCGGCTTTGTTTTCACTGCCATTTGCCGGCGGCAGGAAGTCGGGCATCGGACTCGACAACCTCTCGCTGTTTGCTTTGGTGATGGGCATGGCAGCTTCGCTTGGTGCGGGAATTCTCACCCTCAAGGGCGGGCTCGATCGCTCGTTCGACACGGGTATGCACGACACCGCTGTGAGCGGACTTATCGCACTTTCCATAGTCGCGGCCTTCACCATATCGGCGAGCACGGGCCTGATGAAAGGCATCAAAAACCTCTCGCTGCTCAATTTTTACATCTTCATTGCCCTGATGATTTTCATCGTCCTTACCGGCTTTCCCTCAGCC
>JAIVHQ010000150.1 GCA_020200995.1 Flavobacteriales bacterium | reverse complement strand
CTCGTGGCGCTGCCACCGTCTAAGATAGGATGACCCGTCATCCCGAATGTGAAAAATTTGAATTTACAGAGAGAAAATGACCTGCACACAACACTTCACATCCGAAAAAAAATTGGTGCGGCTACCGCCGCGTTTTTGTTTCCACCTTATCTTGACATAAGGTGGAGCCAACTTAGCGTAGCGGCCTCATGAGGACCGCTGAGAAGCAGACAATGACCGAATAACGTCAAGGCTGTACAAATTTTTCTCGAAATTGCACGCTCCACTTCGCTATCTCAACCAAACTCGCAAACGCCGTTAGCGGATTTTTTTTTGGGAAAAAAATCCGACGGCTGGGCTCAAACATGGTTTCGATTACGCTTCGTTTGAGCGGCAATTTCTGAGAAATATTTGTAAGGCCGGGGGACGCACGACGACCATTTTTTCGTTGTTCGAAATTCAGGATAATATTTCTCAAACTGCCACTTTTGCACTCGAACCCTTCTTCACCAACGACAGCCGAGTTCAACGTTTAATAGAACTCCTCCGCCTCCCGAAACGCTATAAGAATAATCACCCCCCTGATTGCCGTCGGCGGGAAGGTGTGGGGGTTAACGGGAAGCCTCCGTGGTCGATTGGAAGGCCTCAATGCGGCTGAGGGGCATGGGGCCTTAATATTTTGCAAAAGCGTACTTGCCTGCAAGAGGAAGACATAAGCCGGGCTCCACACAATCCCTGCTACTTGAAAAACAGGTAGGCAGGCACTACATCAATCCGCTTTCCATCAGTGTAGATTACATCTTTCTGATCGAGTGTAATTACGGTACCCGATTCGTGTTTAAAAAACTGCATGGCCCCCAGCAGGCCCTGTATTTCACGCTGTACATTTTCGGCATGGATGGATTGACACACCTGAATCACCCGTTCCACCTTGTCGTGCCTGCTTACCACAAAGTCGCATTCTCTGCCGTTTTCATTGAAGTAGTGCATGGTATGGCCTTGCCTCCGCAGTTCCCAAAACACAGCGTTCTCAAGTCTTCGCCCCAAATCTTTGCTGAAGCCCGCCGTGATGGCTTGCTGTAATCCGTTGTCAATGAAATAGACTTTTCGTGGATTTACCAACTGAACTTTTTGAGAATAGGAAAATTTCGAAACCAATTGAATGAGGTAAGATTCTTCAAAATGGTTGAGGTACTCAACGATGGTTGCAGTGCTCTTTACATCCATGTATTGCTTTAGCTTGTTGGCCGAAATAAGCTTCGAGCAATTCGAGGCAAGAAATACAAGCAGACGTTTGAGAGACTTAACATCGCGAATGCTGTGTCGCACAGCAATATCGCGGCACACAATATCGTCGAGGAGTGCTGTGTGGATGTCGGGGTTCTCTTCTCTGAGGTATGCCGGAAAACCTCCGAGTTCCAAGTAGCGGGCGAATGCCTTTGCGTCTTTCGACAACTTTCTGAATGAACAGAACTCATCAAATGAGAATGGGAACAGCTCCTTAGTGATATGGCGTCCCGTAAGTTTGGTTCCGAGTTCCCCGCTTAAGAGTGAAGCATTCGAACAGGTAATCACAAGCTTGAAGCCTTCGTCCAATTTCTGTCTGGCGTACATTTCCCAGCCGTCAACAATTTGTATTTCATCAAAGATCAACCACCGGCTTTGATTTTCGTTGAGGACTTCATCGAGCAGCGGGAAATCCTGCATTTCGAAGGAATACAGTCTAGCAGAATCAAAGTTAAGATAGACGTAAGCTTCATCAAGATATGCCGAAATAAATTGGCTCAACAAAGTGCTTTTTCCACAGCGGCGCATGCCGGAAATAATCAGCGCGTGGCCCGGGGTGTGCTGCAAGTCTGCGAGCAAATTGCGTGTTTGACCCAAGTCGTTGTTTTGAATCTTGTTTTTTTGAAAGGAAATTACCTCCGCAAGCAATAATTTTTTGATCACAACATGTTCATTTTAATCTGTTCAAGACAGATATTCATTTTCAACTTAAAAAAGTATTTATTTTAAATAAACACTAATGTATATTTATATTTTAGACTATTATTCATTTTTAATGAACAAGAATGTGAGATCACTCCACGACGCCCGCAAAGAGTTAACTGGTAAATCATTCGGCCTCTAACCACCGTGCCGCAAATACCCGGCCGCTAGCCCAAAACCTCCATCGCCGCCTGAAAATCGGGAATCCTGCTCCTCGATACGGGCACGCTGCCCTTCATCCCTTCCAGATGCAGGCGGTATCCGCGGGCATTGCCCTCTACATTTTCAAGTCGGTCGAGGTTGACCAGCCAGCTGCGGTGGCAGCGAAAAAAGGCGGGCCGGGCGCTCAAGGCTTCCTCGGCGGCTGAGAGTGGGAGGCGCAACAATTCCGTTTTCCGGAAAGGGTTTCCCGCAGCGTCGGCGGATTCCGGGTCGAGGTGGAGTTTTACGTAATTGTCAGCGGCTTCGATGGCGAGCAGGGCTACGGCCGGGCATTCGAAGGGCTTGCCGCTGCCTTCTTCCTGCAGCTTCACGTATGCTGTTTTTGTGGAAGCGGGCACAGGATTCTTATCCACACTCACTTCTTGCAAGTCGGCGTGCTGACTGTCAATCTGCGTATTGTACAGCTCCGACTGCGCGAGGTATTGGCGCTGATAAGCATTTTGCCGAAGCAGCACCCCGACCGTGACGGGAAAAGCGCCCACCACGAGGGTAAACCCGATAAAAACCAGGAAGGTGATCGCGCTGAGGTGGAAGAATCCCATGGCTA
>JAIVHQ010000357.1 GCA_020200995.1 Flavobacteriales bacterium | reverse complement strand
TTTATCGAGACCCCTTTATAATCGAAGATTACGATATAAGGCGCTCTCGATACATTTTTCAGCCGCCCCAATCTTCTTAAATATAAACGTCTCAAAAGGGCTGAAAAACACTCGACCTGACGATTTCCTTAGAACGAATAACCCATGGATAAGTTAACCGTCACATTGACTGCCGCAGCGAAGCGGAGGTGTATCGAGACGCTATTACCCAAAATCCCGTTCTTAAATCGTTCTCGATACACCGCGCGAAAATGCGCGGCACTCGAACTGACGGGGTGCTTATAATGAATCATCCATGGATACAAATAACCGTCACATCGAGTGCCGCAGCGAAGCGGAGGTGTATCGAGATGCTATTACCCAAAATCTCGTTCTTAAATCGTTCTCGATACACCGCGCGAAAATGCGCGGCACTCTAACTGACGGGCTCCTTAGAACGAATCATCCATGGATACAAATAACCGTCACATCGAGTGCCGCAGCGAAGCGGAGGTGTATCGAGATGCTATTACTCTGAAATTCCGTTTCTATTCAATTTCAATCGTTGGATTCACTTGTCTTTATTAAATTTGAAAGTGAACATTGAAAAGAAATTGAATTGACAAAGCCGGGATATACATGTAAGCTATATGTCTATATGCTGTTGTGTAGCGATTCAAGCTATTACGTCGGAGTGACAAATGAGGTGGAAAAACGTTATAGTCAGCATCAAGAAGGCGCTGACCCGAGCGCATATACCTATACGAGAAGACCGGTTGAACTTGTCTATGCTGAAGGCTATTTGAGTGAGTGGACTGCAATTGCAGCTGAGAAAAAGATCAAAAAATGGTCGCGCAAGAAGAAGCAAGCACTAATTGAGAGAAATTTTGAAAAACTGATTGCTCTTTCAAAGAAAAAATTCCGTTGAGTTTTGAAGAAAATTTTCTCTGCCTCGAAAGGAACTTTTCGATTACAAAGCATCTCGATACATTTTTTGACTCCGCTGCGCTCTGTCAAAAAACACTCGATGTGACGATATATCTTGGTGTAATTTTAGAATCTAAATTTGATCACCAAATCAAGTGTCAAGACGCAGGAGCGATAAGTCGAGATGCTTTTACTCGAATATTTGTCTCAAAATGTTCTCAACTTACTGCGCGAAAATACGCGCTCATGGTCGGAACCTTCACCAAAACAAAGTTTGCCCGCAGCGGTCACTGCACCTTCTCGATCACCTCATGCGCCCAGTCCAGAGCTATTTCAAGTTGCTCCTCTTGGGTAAGCCGGCTGTTGTCCAGCAGGAGCGCGTCGTCCACGCGGATCAGCGGATTTTCTTTTCGGCCGGTGTCAATGCGGTCGCGCTCCGAGATGTTTTGACGCACCTCTTCCATCGACGCGGGGTTTCCTTTGGCGTGTAGTTCGTCGTAGCGCCGCTTGGTGCGTACTTTCGGGTCGGCGGTCATGAAAATCTTGAGCTCCGCGTTTGGCAGCACTGCACTTCCGATGTCGCGGCCGTCCATCACCACACCACCTTTGGCGGCGGCTTTCTGCTGCATTTCGCGCAGCTTGGTTCTCACTTCGGCAATTTTGGCCACATGGCTCACGTGTTTTGACACTTGCATGGCCCTGATTTCTCCTTCCACATTTACACCATTTAATAAGGCGTGGTTGGCACCCTTATCGGGGTCGAAGTCGATATTGATATCGGGAAGTACTTTGATCAGCGCTTTCTCGTTCACTTTGCCCTCTGCGGCAATGCCCGCGTTGAGCGCATAGAGCGTCACGGCGCGGTACATGGCGCCCGTGTCGATGTAGCGGTAGCGGAGTTTTTTGGCGAGTTGCTTGGCGAGGGTGCTTTTGCCCGTGGAGGAGTGGCCGTCTACGGCAATGTTAATCTTCTTTCCCATCAGGATTTTTTGAAATCGTCGAACCGCACACTCAGCCCGAAATGATTGGCAACACCCGCCAGGTTGAAGCTCGCGCGGGCGTAGCTCAGGTGGAATTTAGAAACACGAAGACCAAAGCCGTAAGTAAAGCCACCCGTACCCGGGCGTGTATCGATCTTGAGTTCCTGCCGGCGGTTATAATTATAGCCGAGGCGGATAAAGAAGTTTTCCGAAAGGATGATCTCGGTGTTGAAAACAAGGTGGCGCGCCAGGGTTTCGGCAAAGCCTTCGTTTTCCACGGGAATGGTTTCGCCCGTGAGGGGATCAGTCACGGTTTGGCCGGTGCGGTCTTCGCTGAGTCTCCAAACCTGCAGGTTTTCGCCGATAATGGAAAATCGCAGCGGCGCCTTGTCGAGTCGCTTTGAGACACCCGCCTGAATTTCGAAGGGAATGTTTTCTTCCACCCCCGGGCGGTAGCTGCTCAGCGGCCTGCCGATGTTGCGCATCATCAGCGTGGCGGTGATCAGGTTTTCGGGGTTGTAATAGGTGGCGCTCATGTCCACCAGGAGGGCGGAGGCATTGTACTCGGCCATTTGGCTCATCACGTACTTTACATTGGCACCAATGCTGAAATAGAGTAGGGAAGGGGCATAGAGGCCCAGGTTCAGGTCGCCGTCTTTCACCGCCAAAGCGTTGCCGCCGAGGGCCGCCGTTCGCGCGGGCGAGATGGCCTGAAGCACCTGAAAGCTTGTGGTTCCGCCGATTTGCGCTTTTGCCGAAAGGCAGCAACACGCAATCGCGATTGTGGTTAATATGCCGCACCGATTCATCTGCTTACAAACGTAAGGAGTTTTCGGCTATTTCATGCAAGTGCATGTTTTTTCAAAACGATACCTTTTTTTAATGAAGTCGAAATAAAATCATGAGAAGATTGGCTAAGAAAAACCGTGATGCTCCGCAGCGACATTCATTCGCTGCCTTGCAGGATCTTCGATTCATGCTGAAGACAGGACTTTCAGCCTGCGGAGTGCCTACGTTAAAAAAATCTGTCGAACGGTTTAATTCTGAATGAGTAGTTTGTAAATGATATTATTTACTCTAAAATTACAACTCGCCATAAACGTCACATCGAGTGTTTTTCAGTCCACGCGAACATCATAATTTGTGCAAGCTGCGATTGGACTGAAAAATGTATCGAGATGATTATTAGACAAGGCTAAATGAAGAAGATGATCCTTGCGGAGCATCTCGATACATTTTTTCAGGCATCAACATCTTGTTGAAAAGGAAACTTCCTGAATGCCTGAAAAAACACTACTAATGAACACATCTGTATGAGCATCTATTTCAATAAATTAAATTTTGATCAATTGACTTGAAGTGCTTTAAATCGGAGTGTAATCTCGAATGAAAACAGAATCGTCAGGTCGAGTATTTTTCTCGGCTGCGAAAACCTCCCATCACTGTAATCACATCGGTGCCGAGAAAAATGTATCGAGACCCATAGGAATTGAAGATTGCGATTTAAGGCGCTCTCGATACATTTTTCAGCCCAGCCCAATCTTCCCAAAAAAAGAAATATCACAAAAGGGCTGAAAAACACTCGAGCTGACGATCGTAGTGAATTGTAACAGTTCATCTCAAACAATAAGTGGGTAAAGCCTACTCATTTCTCGATGTGACGATCTAACTGATAGAGCTGTTGAGTCCTTTCAACCACTCAACGGGTTAAAGTAATATCTGCCAATATACTGAAGTACCCGGATCCTGAAAATAGGTAAACAACGCCCTAGCCCAAGCTGCAGGCATCGCAGCAGCATTTATGGACAGACACTAAATTAGGATTAACTCAAGACAGATTTTGCTCTCATAAACCGCGAAGTTCCGCAGCAAATGTTTGATGCGGTCTTCACACCACCGCCCCCACCTTATGGCGCTGCCCGCGAAACTCCACTTCCTCACCCGCCTTCGCTCCGAGCAGGGCGGCGCCCAGCGGGGCGGCGGCAGATACGGCAAAGCATGTTTCGCCGTTCACTTCAATTTTTCCCGCACCCGTGCAAATCAAGAAGAGTCCGAGGTCGGTGCACACCATGCTGCCGCGTGCTGCGGCGGTGGCCTTTCCGGAAAAGTCGATTTGCGCGAGCTCGGCACGCTGCCCGAGGGCTTTGGCCAATTG
>JAIVHQ010000149.1 GCA_020200995.1 Flavobacteriales bacterium | reverse complement strand
CGCGAAATTTCGTTCTCGTCGATGGCTTACTTTCCGAAAAACGGCGGAACACGCCTCGTATATGTGCGGGCTGTGGAGTCGGGGTTTCCCTTTTACGGAAACATCGAAACCGAACCGCCCGGCCGGGGCCGCAGCGCCGCATCGGCCCCGGAAGCCCTCGCCGATCGCACCCTGCTGCTGCAGTTCGACGCCGCCGTGGGCGACTCGCTCAAGGTCGGGGATGTTACTTTTGCAGTAAAGGCCGAAGTGCTCAAAGTGCCGGGTCAATCGGCGATTACCACCACCGTGGCCCCGCCCGTGTTCATCCCGCTCGGCACCCTCGATGCCACGGGCCTGCTGCAGCTCGGCAGCCGCATGGAGTACAAAATTTACGCGAAGTACCCCGCCGACTTCAACCCCGAACTTTTCGAAACCTACCTCGAGCCATGGCTCGAATCTACAGATCTGCGGTACGACGATGTAGCCGAGCGCAAAGAAAGCGTGGGAGAGGCCTACGCCGACCTCACGGGCTTTCTGAACCTCACGGCTTTCGTGGCCCTGATTCTCGGCTGCATCGGGGTGGCGGGTTCCGTGCATATTTACCTCAAGGAAAAAACAACATCCGTTGCCGTATTGCGCTGCCTCGGCGCGTCGGGCACCGATGCCACGGGTATATTTATGGTGCAGGTGCTCGGCATGGGCATCCTCGGCAGTGCTGTGGGAGCGGCGGCGGGCGCTGTATTTCAGACGCTTTTGCCCCGGCTCTTTGCCGACTTCCTGCCCTTTGAAGTGGCTATGACAGCGAGCCCGGGCGCCATCGTTCAGGGAATCCTTGTCGGGGCGCTGGCTTCGCTGCTGTTTGCCTTGCTCTCACTGGTGCGCATCCGCAAAATTTCACCGCTCAAAGCCATCCGTGCTTCTTTCGAATCCGCCGACCCCGATCGGGCGCCTTATGTAGTGGCAGGCCTCATCGCTCTTTTTATCTACGGCTTCGCCTGGTACCAACTCGGCAATGCCTTGGGCGCACTCTGGTTTACCGCCGGACTCTTTATCGCCTTCGGCCTCCTCGCGGGGCTGGCCGCGGTGGTGATGCGCGGCGTCCGTCGATTTTTCCCGAAAGGGAGCCCATTTGTACTCCGGCAGGGCCTCGCCAACCTCTACCGCCCCGACAATCAGACCCTCATCCTCGTAGTGACTATCGGGCTGGGTACGGCACTGATCGCGGTGCTGTTTATCACCCAGGACCTGCTGCTCGACAAGGTAAAACTCTCGTCGGCGCCGGAAAATCGGCCAAACATGGTGCTCTTCGACATCCAATCCGATCAGGTGGATGCGGTGCGCCAACTGACCGACTCAGCCGGATTTCCCGTGATCAACGAGGTGTCCATCGTCACCATGCGGCTGCACAGCCTCAGGGGCCGCAGCGTGGATGCCATCCGCGCCGATACCACTTCCGGGATCCGCAGCTGGGTGACGGGCCGCGAATACCGCGTGAGCTACCGCGGCGCTCCGAGTGATTCGGAGACCATCATCGACGGGCGCTGGCAGGGCAAGGTGGAGGCCCCGGGCGACAGCATTTTCATCTCTCTTGAGAAAGGCCTGGCCGATGAGATGAAAGCCGAACTCGGCGACGAGGTATCGTTCAACGTGCAGGGCGCCGTGATGAAGACCTACGTGGGCAGCATCCGCAAGGTGGACTGGCAGCGCATGCAGACCAATTTTCTCGTGATGTTTCCGGAAGGGGTGCTCGAAAAGGCACCGAAATTTCACGTGATCCTTACGCGGTTCGAGACCGAGGCCCAATCGGCAGAATTTCAAAGCAATGTGGTCAGGGCCTTTCCCAATGTTTCGGTGATCGACCTGCAGCTTATTTTGGAAACCGTTGACACCGTGCTCGGCAAGGTGTCGTTTGTGATTCGCTTTATGGCGCTGTTCAGCATCTTTACAGGCATCCTCGTACTCATCGGTTCGGTGCTCATCAGCAAGTTTCAGCGTGTTCGCGAAAGCGTACTCCTCCGCACTCTCGGCGCCCAACGACACCACATTTTGAAAATTAACACCCTCGAATACTTCATCCTCGGAAGCCTTGCTTCGCTCTCGGGAATCATCATCGCATTGATCGCCGGCGGACTCTCGGCGAGGTTGGGTTTCGAGACCGCTCTTTCGCCCGATTTGTGGTTTCTGCTTCAGCTTTACGTCGCCATCACCGGCCTCACCGTGCTGATCGGGTTGAGCAACAGCCGCGATGTGGTACGCAAATCTCCGCTTGAAGTATTGAGGAAGGAGGGGTGAGCTTGTGTGTTGGTTTCGAATGGGTTTTACCTTCAATCACATGCGCCCGAATTCGTGTCGAGCCATTGGGTGTGGCGGTGTAGAAATTTACTTGTCAGCGTCTTATGTTTGAATTTGACACCCTCACCATCACCGACATTACAGGCCGCATGCAATCGCAGCAGCAGGTGCAGGTGAACCACAACAGTATCGACCTGCCCGTTCGCGACCTGGCATCGGGAGTATACATCCTGAACCTTACCAACGGAGATGCAGCATTCGGCGCCAAGCTGATCAAGCAGTAATCCACGAATTATTAATAGAGCCATGAATCGTAAGCCTGAATCTGCAGAAATGCGGGTTCGGGTTTTTTTAATGTGGCAGAACCGCGCGCCTGTGACTGCCTGTGCTGAGCGGCTGAAGTAGATTTTCTTTTGGTCAAATTAAAAATTCCGTATCTTCAGGGTGCTCATTTAATAATCCCGAAACTTATGATCAAGGACATC
>JAIVHQ010000148.1 GCA_020200995.1 Flavobacteriales bacterium | reverse complement strand
TAAGTGCGCTACTGAAAAGTGTGAATAAGGTAAATGTGAGCACTACCCAAAGCAAAAACTGCGTCAGTCCCACCAAGGCTACCCCGACGATTTTGCCCATCATGAGCTGAAAAGGGCGAACCGAGGAAATGATCACTTCCACGATGCGGTTGCTCTTCTCCTCCATCACTCCGCGCATCACCTGAACACCGTAAAGAAAAATGAAGAAATAAATAAGCACGGCAAATGCAAATCCAACCACAGCCTGCTCTTGCTTGTAAGACGTCTCACCATCTGAGGCATTGACCGAAATCACGTCCACATCGGTGCGAATGCTGTCGTAGGTGCGCTTGTCGATGCTGTACATGTTCAGCTTTTCCCGCTCGATCACCTTCTCGATCTGAGATGCAATATAGCTCCTTGCCTTCATGCTCGGCAATTTGCGGAATACCATTTCAATCTGGGGTACGGTGAGGATGTCTTCGCGAATCACCACCATGAGGCTGTATTCACTCGAATCAAATTCAGCATTGGAAAGGCCCTGATCAGTATAGGAGAACCTGATCTGATCAGTGCTCCTGAGCTTGTTAAAAAACAAGGGATTGCCTGAAGAAATGCTGTCGGAAGAGATGCCGGGAGTGAGATCGGCAACCAGCACATTGTACCGCGTGTCGTCGCTCATGCCGAGGTAGATTCCCAGCCCCATAAGCCCTGCAATAAGCACCGGCCCTAGGAGCGTCATCACGATAAACGACTTCTTCTTTACCCGGCTGAAATACTCCCTGTGAATGATAAGTCCTGTCTTATTCATCTTCCGGATTTTTTTGTTGTACCACTTTGATAAATATGTCGTCCATTCTTGGGATGACCTCCCGCACCGATTGTACCTGCACATGGGGCATCACAGCGCTCAGCAGGTCATTTACGGTAGCATCGCGCTTCAACCGCACCGTGGCCATGCGGAGTTCGTCGCCCGCTTCCTGGTGACTTATCAATTCGTAGCCCGTCCAAAGGGCATTGGTAAAAGCGAGCATTTGTCCCGCAAATTCAATTTCGTACACCGACTCTTTAAACCTGTTTCGCACTTCGCTGACCTCACCATCGAGGATGACTTTGGAATGGTTTATCAAAGCGATATGGCTGCACACCTCCTCCACGGAAGTCATGTTGTGCGTAGAAAGCATCACAGTAGCTCCTTCATCGCGCAGCCTGAGGATTTCCTTTCTGATCAGGGCGGCATTGATGGGGTCAAAACCGCTGAAAGGTTCATCGAGGATAATGAACTTGGGTTCGTGCATTACTGTGGTGACAAACTGCACTTTCTGGGCCATCCCCTTGGAGAGTTCCTCCACTTTCTTGTCCCACCAAGCCGAAATATCGAAGCGGTCGAACCAAGCCTTCAGGCGGGCCTTGGCCTCCCTTTCAGAAAGCCCCTTGAGGCGTGCGAGGTAGATGCACTGCTCGCCCACTTTCATTTTCTTGTAAAGTCCGCGTTCTTCGGGAAGATATCCGATGCGGTGAACGTGCTCCGGCCTGAGCGGCTCACCCTCAAACAGAATTCTGCCGCTGTCGGGGCCGGTGATTTGGTTGATGATGCGAATCAATGAGGTCTTACCTGCGCCATTGGGGCCCAGGAGCCCGAAAACGCTGCCCTGCGGCACTGAAATGCTGACATCTTGCAGCGCCGTATGCTTCGCGTAGGTTTTGGTGACCTTTTCAGCTTCGAGGGTGTTCATGTCGGGATTCAGTTTTCTTGGCGACAAATCTATGTGAAAAAGGTCAATACCCGAAGATTCCGCGCCTACGGGTTTTCATGTATCCGGCCACCAGGCCTAAGGCTTATGCAGAACGCCGATTGCATTGCATGACAAGCTCAACATTTGAGCCTGATTAAAGACCGAATTTTCTACCTTCGCTTTCGCAAAACAGGACATCAAAATGCATCATACCAGCGCAAATCAACTTCGTTTCCTTTCCGGAAAATTCTTCAAGCGCGCCGTGCAAGCAATTTTAACTGCAGGGCTCATGGCCTTGGCCGCGGGCTGCAGTGACCCCGTGCCCACGCCTCCCAAATTTGTGACCCTCGAAGGGAGACAATTCAAAACCGAAGGGCAGGATTTTTTCCCGGTAACGGTGAACTACATCGTCGATTTCATCACGGTGGCAGATAGCTTTGCCCTATCTCCAACGTACACTTACGAAAAACCTTACAGCTATGAGTACAGCCACCCCGACAGCCTGCTGATGCAGTTTGACGCCCACTTCTCACTAATTAGCGAATTGGGATTTAACAGTATACGCTTATGCATTGACCGGATTGAAGAAGACGAAAAAGGAATTTTTTACCACTTGGATAATTATTCCGGAGCCCTTCACATTGACAAAAACACAGAGTCGATTCTCGATGCTTTTGAAAAAGTGGTCAACATGGCAGCCGCGCACGACCTGCGTGTAATGCCCCTCATCAAAGCGCCCCATCTCAACGAAGGGCTGCCAAAATTCACAAAAGCTTTGCTCAAGCGATTTCAGGAAGACCCGACTGTATTCGCCTACGATTTTTTCAATGAGCCACTCTACTTTGACAAAGCAGACAATCAAAAAGCAGAGACTTACAAAATTGTAAAACGTTGGAAACGAATGATGGAAAAATACGCACCTCATCAATTGATGTGTATCGGATTTTCAGAGCCCACTGAGGTGTTTCGCTGGGATCCGAGCATTCTACCGGTCGATTTTATCGCATTTCACACCTACCATCCACTGCGCATACAGAATGAAATCTATTGGTACTCAAAATTCATCGACAAGCCATGGAT
>JAIVHQ010000020.1 GCA_020200995.1 Flavobacteriales bacterium | reverse complement strand
TACGTTTTCATCTATTCCTCCCTGGCCCGAAAGTAAACAAAAGTGCATTTATGCGATGGGGTTGTCAGACTTCCGGCGAAAGAGATTGCGTTTAAACAGTATTTCAAGCTGCAAGGGTTGCGCCAAGGGATGAGTTCAAAGCAGGCAGTGCTAACCACCATAATTGATCTAACATGCCCTTATAAGGCACTGTGACGAGATTTTCTGTAAAAATAGTTTGTCGAGCATCTTTCGATTTCCCTATATTTCGTGCAACTAAGAACAAGCTAATTTTCATGGAAAAATCCCGCAACGTCAGCGAAACACTAACATCGGTAATGGGTGTGGCGGTTATCGTCATCGCCTTGGTCGCCTCTTACTTCATTTACCACAACATCCTCGGCCACCCCGATAACTTTGTCGGTGGCAATCCCGACAACGAGCCCCTCGAAGGCAATTACCTCGGGGTGATCCACAAGGGCAGCAGCATCGTCATCCTGCAAATTGCATTTATCATTATCCTCATCACTTACACCGTTGAGCGTGGCATCAACCTCGCAAGGGCATCGGGAAAGGGCCGTAATAAGTCATTCGCCCAAACCATCAAAACCCTCCTCGGTCGAGGCGAATTTGAAGCCATTGAGACGGCTTGTGATACGCAGCGCGGCTCCGTGGCCAACGTGGTCAGGAAAGGGGTAGGGGCCTTCCGGCAAATCAGTAACACAGAAAACCTCCGTCCCGAAGAGCAGGCCTATCGCCTCAAACGCGAACTCGAAGAAGCGACCCACCTCGAATTGCCACACCTCGAGCGCAACATGGCCATCATCTCCACCATCGCCTCCGTGGCTACGCTCATCGGTCTCCTTGGTACGGTCACCGGGATGATTCGCGCCTTTTCATCTTTAGCGCGGGCGGGTTCTCCGGATGCTGTGGGTCTCGCGGGCGGTATCTCGCAGGCACTTGTTACCACGGCTTTGGGTATCTCAACGGCGGCCGTGGCCATTGTGATTTACAATTACTACACCAACAAGATCGACAAGCTCACTTACGCAACCGACGAAACCAACTACGCCATCCTGGGCCGCTTCAAAGAAGACATCAAAGCCGAATCCAAATAAACCGTGCCTAAGCTTCGCAACATTCGCAAAAAGCCCAAACTCGACATGAATCCCATGGTCGATATGGCCTTCTTGCTGGTATCATTCTTTATGATGACCACCACTTTCAAAGCCGAGTTGCCCGAAGAGTTGCGCATTCCACCGTCCTCCTCAGAGATCAAACTTCCCGAAAAGGGCCTTTGCACCGTCACCCTCGGAGCGGGTGGCACCGTATATTTTTCCATCGACAATAAATTTGAACGCAAGCGCCTGCTCGACGCTGCAGGCAGGCAATACGGAATCTCCTTTACGGAAAAACAGCAACAGGCATTCTCCCTGATTGGAGCTTTCGGTGTGCCCGCCGCCGAACTCGAGGCATTTCTGGACGCAAGACTCGAAAACCGCCCCTACGAACAATCAGGCATCCCCCTTGGAGAGAACGGCGAACTTCGACAGTGGATCCTCTCGGCCCGCATGATCAACCCCCGCCTGCGCTTCGCAGTCAATGCGGATGCAGAGGCCAAATATCCCGAGATCAACGAAATCATCGAGACTTTCCGCGACCTCAACATTACCCGCTTCAACATTGTAACAGACCTAAAGCCGATCCATGCTGCCGCCGATTGAAGATATTGAAATAGATCGCATCCACGGCAGGGACGACAAGACCCGCAAGTCGACGCGGCGCGATGTCGACGTTGACATGAACCCCATGGTCGATCTCGCCTTTCTGCTCCTCACCTTCTTCATGCTGGCCACGACCTTTAGCAAGCCGCAAGCCATGGAGCTCTTGGTGCCCGCTAAGCCCGATGGTCAAGAAGCCGAAACCGAAACCCCCGTCAAGGAAAGCAAAACCCTCAGCCTCGTGCTTCATGAAGACAAAATCGTTTGGTACCGAGGCATCACCGACCCTGAAACGTTCGAAATTGAATACGAGAACGGCCCCCTGCTTGCCCTCCTTCGCAGCGTCAATACCGAGGTGGATGGTCTGGTGGTCTTGGTAAAACCCCTTCCCGAAAGCAATGCCGCGGGCCTCGTCGCTGTGCTCGATGCATTGAATGTGAGCGGTGTGCAGCGATACGCCCTTTCGGAGCCTTCAGAGCTTGATTTGGAAACCGAAAACGCGCCCGTCCCGTGAGCAAACCGAAACCCGCATACGGCGCAGAATCTCTGGAAGCCCGCTACCCCATGTCGGCGCTTACCTCGCTGGGCTTTGCGCTGGCCGTGGTGCTTTTGGCGGCGCTTTATCCTTACATCAGGCACGTTTTGAGAAAGCCGGCCGAAGAGAAAATTCAAAACACCGTGACCAAGGTGGTCAACTACTCTGAATTGCAGGCACCACCGCCCATTGAACTTGAGCGCCGCCTTCCCGAACCCGTTGATGCAGTTCCAAAAGCAAAAGCCGTCAAGTTTTTGCAACCTGTCGCTAAAAAGGACGAGGAAGTGCCGGAAGATAAAGCCGTTCCTACCCGCGATGAAATGAGCGATGCCCTCATCGGCACGCAGGATGTAGAAGGCACCGACAGCATTTTTGTCGAGCAACCCGATGTGGAAATCAGGTCGGAACCCGAGCCCGAGGCCGCTCCGCCCGAAGTGTTCGATTTTGTAGAGGTGATGCCCGAGT
Organism: Flavobacteriales bacterium; assembly: GCA_020200995.1. Taxonomy (GTDB): domain Bacteria; phylum Bacteroidota; class Bacteroidia; order Flavobacteriales_D; family Cryomorphaceae; genus T3Sed10-241. The sequence goes on along the minus strand of JAIVHQ010000020.1, from coordinate 8,457 downwards.
TTGTGGGCGGTCAACAGGCTTTTCAAGACTACCTGGCCCGAAACCTGAGGTATCCCGGTATCGCGAGGGAAGCCGGAATTCAGGGCACAGTTTTCGTCGCTTTTGTGGTCGAGGCCGACGGCCGAATAACTGAAGTGCAGGTGGTGCGAAGCGTGCATCCTATCCTGGATGAGGAGGCTGTACGCGTCATTTCTCAAATGCCACCTTGGCAGCCGGGCCTTCAGCATCAGAGTCCGGTGCGCGTTCGCTTCACACTTCCGGTGGGTTTTCGCTTGGTGTAGTGGCCTTCCGGCAAAAATAAGTGCACCTTCAGTTCCGCCTGCAACAACCTGTTATTGCTCCACGTTCGGCGGATCCTTGAGGTCGTAGACGGGTGCCAGCACAAAGCCTTCCTCACGCAGCGCGTTGATAAGTCCGCAATCGTAAAATAAATGCAATAATCCAACCGCAACAAAGCAGGACTGCTCCATCAAATAGTCAGGCAGTGCCATCATCCATTCCCTGTTTCGCGCTGATACGGCTGCATCACCTCTTTCCGGACATTCCCTGTCGAGGGGGTAGTTGCCCAATTCGAGCCGCAAGTATTTATTTGCAAAGTTGCACTGACCCCGCTTGGCCTTCCCGCGCCGCAATGTGCGAACGTCGCTGTGAATGGTTTTCTTAAGTGCGCTCCAGGTGTTTTCGCCCGCATGCTCATTGATGAATTCAGACTGCATGCTGTCGGTTTCCAACCCGACGTATTTCAATCCCAATGAGTCGCTGATGTGAATCAGGTAATTGTCGAAGTGGTCAAAGCGGTCTGCAGGTGAAGATGTATTGCAAATCACCCTGGCCATGTCCTGGCTCAGTTTCCAATGGAGTTCCATCGGGGTAAGCTTTTCGATGGGTACCACCCAGTCGGACGTGTATGCTTCGAGCCAAGCGATATCCCGCTTGCGCAATTCGTCGCGAAATCCTGAGTTCCACTCGCGAGAAGCCATGGAGGACTGAAGCTCCGTGCCGGTTTCGATAGATTCGAAAATTACTAAATCAGCGGCAGCCAGTTTTTCCATCACCATTGTCAGGCTGTCTACCCAAGTGCTACCCACCTGGTGAAACGTTCCCAGCAAATAAGAGCGGTGCTGCGAATCAATATGATCGACGGACCACAAAATGGTGTTCTGCGCAATGCAGGGAGTAGATAAAAACAGAAATGCAGCGACAATAAGGTTTCTAAACGCCATCAAATTTGATTTGGCCCGTGAAAGTACTTCAAAAATTGCATTCGAATGCTCCGGGTGGGAGTGCAGCTGCTTTTGGCAAATGCTCCGCCTTAACTTTTACCGTACCAGCCTGTGATCGACTTTAAACCGCCGTACGGCATCCACCTTGATTTTTGCAAACTGCCCGTGGTGCGGATTGATCAGACAGTTAAAATCGCCCTCCACCACAGCTGATGGCACGCGCATCAGGCAGTATTTGCCTTCTTTGACGAAGCTGTCGCCAAATGCTTTTGTCGATTCGGGGTGGGGAAACATCGACCAATCGGCAGGCAAGCTTTTTTGCGACAGCGTGTGGACCTTCACCTCATCGGGCACCGTAATTTCAACCATGCAAAAGTCGTTAGGCAAGGTTTCGGCTGTAAGTCTCGGCAGTACTTCAGCGAGTGCAAGGGCCCTGCTTTCGGCGGTATAGATCATTTCAACCCCTGCGGAATTCCATCGGTATCCAAAACGTGCAGCACCAATTCCCGAAAGTTCGTGGGCGTATTTCTCGCGCGTAAGTCGAAAGAGACGCATCAGGCAAAAATACCGTGCTCGATGGCGTTGAGCTCGGCGCGCACCATGCGCTGACCGTATGCGTTGCTGAGGAGGTCTTTGGGCTTGTAGCCTCCTAATGCCAGGCTTGGTGTATCGAGCCAGCGAAAGAGCTTTTCATCATCGCCAAACACAAGGCGGCCCTCCTCAATAACCTCGGCCATTTGGATGATCTTTTCGGAAAGGATGGGCTTAAATACGTGATTGCTGTCGTTTTTGTAGCGCTGCATTGATTTTAGAGAGACATTGAAATAATCAGCCCAATCCTGATCTGAAAAGGGCATGCGACCCTTGATGGCTTCAAAAAATGAATGGGTAATACCATTGCGGATCGAATCGAGAATTAGCATCCGATCTTTGAGGAAATCCATGAAAGTAAAGCCCGCAGCGGCGCTCTTGCCCGCATTACGCACATAAGTCGTGGCGGCTTCATTGACTTGAAGGGGCTCATCGTTGGGATTTGGATATTCCATTTCTTTAGACATTTGACCACGAATTTACGACTTTATTCCTGCCCCCTCAAATTTTTCTCACAAATTTTCACCACCTCTACTTCTTCCTCCTCCCCGGTGATCGAGCGGAGTCGAGATCAGCGGAGCCGAGATCAACGGAGCCGTGATCAACCCAATATCACCCTTTCGATCGACGGCCTGCCGAAGCTGTACGGCAAAAAGGCCAGGCTCTCACAAGGTTCTGTGATGATGATGTTGGCCACTTTTCCGGGTGTGATGGTTCCGTGGGTATCGGCAAGTTCTATGGCCGCAGCGCCGTTCAAAGTTGCCGCGTTTATGGCTTCAGCCGGCGTCATCTTCATTTTAATGCAGCCCAAAGCAACGGCCATCGCCATATTTCCGGAAGGGGCGGAGCCGGGGTTGTAATCGGTAGCGAGCGCCACAGCCGCATTTTGCGAAAGCAGCTCACGCAGGGGCGTGTATGGCAATCCCAAAAACAAGCTGCACAGCGGCAGAGCGGTGGCAATCGTATTCGAGCCGCCGAGCGCTTCGGCATCGCCGTCGCCGAGCACTTCGAGGTGATCTACCGAAACGGCACCTGCCGCCACGAGCTTCGGAATGGCACCCGTGGCATTGAACTGATTCACGTGGATCCGGGACTTGAGCCCGTATTCGGCCCCGCGCTCCACGATCTCCATGGTCTCGTCGGTGCTGAAGTAACCGACTTCGCAGAAAGCGTCGATGTAGTCGGCAAGCCCGGCCTCGGCCACAGCGGGAATCATCTCTTCCAAAATCAGGTCGATATACGCCCGACGTTTCGATTTGAATTCAGCGGGGATGGCATGCGCCCCGAGAAATGTCGCCTTGATGGCTACCTTGCTTTCCTCTTTAAGCCGCTTTACCACGCGCAGCATTTTCATCTCCGATTCGGTGGTGAGGCCGTATCCGCTTTTGATTTCCATCGCGCCGGTGCCCGATTCCACGGCCTGGTGGAGGCGCACCATGGCTTTGTCAAAAAGCTCATCTTCGCTCATGTCGCGGAGTCGGCCGGCCGAATTGAGAATACCCCCGCCGCGGGCTGCAATCTCCTCGTAGGTCAGTCCCTTGATGCGGTCTTCGAATTCGCTCTCTCGCGATGCCGCGAACACCAGGTGGGTGTGGCTGTCGCAAAAAGCGGGAAGCACGAAACGTCCGTCTGCGTCGATCACTTCGAGGTTGCGCCAATCTGTGATGCCTCCCCAGTCGTCCATGCTGCCATACAGTGCGATGCGCCCGTTTTCGATGGCCAGAAAGGCGTTTTCCAATATGGGTAGCCGGTCCATCTCGGCGCCGCGCAGCAGGGCGGGTGGATTTTCATAAATGCCGGCGAGGCCGCGGATGTTTTTTATCAGGATGCGCATGTTCTCAGGTTTGGGCCACAAAGGTGCGAAAATGCGGACGTTCGCCGCTAAGTGAGGGGGCAAATAATACTATCTTTGCCGCCATGGCAGGGAATAGTTTTGGACAGGTATTCAGGCTCACCACCTTTGGCGAGTCTCACGGCGCCGCAATCGGCGGTATTGTAGACGGATGCCCCGCAGGGCTTCACCTCGACACGGAAGCCGTGCAGCGCGAACTCGACCGCCGCCGTCCCGGCCAGTCTGACCTCAGCACACCGCGAAAGGAATCCGATACCGTCGAGATTCTCTCCGGCGTGTTCGAAAATGTGACCACGGGTCACCCCATCGCATTCATCATTCGCAACGCCGATCAGCGCTCCAAAGATTACGACAAGCTCAAAGACGTGTACCGCCCATCGCATGCCGACTATGTGCACGAAGCCAAGTACGGCCTCCGCGATCACCGCGGCGGAGGGCGCTCCAGTGCCCGCGAGACGGCGAGTAGGGTAGCAGGCGGAGCCATCGCCAGGCAATTGCTCAAAGCTGCGCTCGGTGTCGAAATCAACGGCTACGTCAGCGCCATTGCCGAAGCCGTGCTGGAGGAGCCCGTGGAGTCCCTCGATTTTTCCCTTCCGGAAAATGAGCTGCGCTGCCCGCACCCCGCGACAGCCGCCCGCATGCGTACCCTCGTGGAGGAAGCCCGCGACTCGGGCGAAACGCTCGGTGGCGTAGTGTCTTGCGTGGTGAAAGGCATTCCCGCAGGCCTCGGCGAGCCCGTTTTTGACAAGCTGCACGCCGATCTCGGCAAGGCCATGCTCAGCATCAATGCCGTGAAGGGCTTCGAAATCGGAAGTGGATTTGCTGCCGCCAAAATGCGCGGGAGCGAGCACAACGACGCTTTCGAGATCAAAGACGGAAAGCCCGCCACCAGCACCAACCACAGCGGAGGCGTGCAAGGCGGTATTTCCAACGGGATGAACATCAACTTCGGCGTGGCATTTAAGCCCGTGGCCAGCATCAAAAAGGCGCAGAACACCGTGAACCGCCAGGGCGAAGCGGTAAATGTGGAAATAGGCGGCCGCCATGATCCCTGCGTGCTGCCGCGCGCCGTGCCGATTGTAGAAGCCATGGCGGCCCTCGTGCTCGCCGACCATTACCTCCGAAACCGAACCGTCAAATTATGAAGAACCTTCCCCTGCACTGGAAAATCATCATCGGTCTCGTGCTCGGTATCATCTGGGCCTTTGCGGCAAGCGCATTGGGCTGGAACCAATTCACCCGCGACTGGATCGATCCGTTCGGGGTTATCTTCATCCGCATTCTCAAGTTTATCGCAGTCCCCCTCGTGCTGTTTTCCATCATCTCGGGCATCTCGGGGCTCAAAGATATTTCTAAACTCGGCCGGCTCGGGGCCAAAACCCTCGGCATTTACCTCGTCACCACCATTGCCGCAGTGGGAGTGGGGCTACTTTTGGTAAACCTCATCAAACCGGGTGCCCTCGTTGACGAAGACAGCCGCATCAAGAACCGCCTGGCCTACGAAGCCTGGGCCGACGAGACCGAAGGTGTGGAAATCCTCGACGGCAAATACCTCAGTGGCGATGAAGCCTACGCAGAATTCATGGACGATGCACGCATTGCGGCGGCGAGCGGCGCCGATGTGGCTGAAGCCAAAATGCAGGCTGCCGCTAAGGCCAAAGAGCAGGGCCCGCTGAGTTTTTTGGTGGAAATGGTACCTGAGAACATTGTCTTTTCCATTTCGAACAATGCCCTCATGCTTCAGGTCATTTTCTTTGCGATTTTTTTCGGAGTTTCTCTTGCAGCAGTGCCCGACGAAAAAGTAAAATCGGTCAAAAAGTTTATTGATGGCACCAACGAAGTTTTTTTAAAAATGGTGGATGTCGTGATGCAAGCGGCGCCCTTCTTCGTATTTGCCCTCATGGCCGGTGTGCTCGCCAACATGGCCGACACACCGGGCGAAGTGTTCGAGATCTTCATCGGGCTCGGAAGCTACAGCATCGTGCTCACCATCGGGTTGGCCTTTATGATTTTCGTTTTTTACCCGCTTATTTTGATTTCCGTCGTGAAAGAAATGAGCTACAAGGAGTTTTTCAAACGCATCAGTCCCGCCCAGTTTCTGGCCTTTTCGACAAGTTCGAGCGCGGCCACCCTGCCCGTCACCATGGAGTGCGTGGAGCAAAATATCGGTGTGTCGAGAAACATCACAGGCTTTGTATTGCCCATCGGGGCCACGGTCAATATGGACGGAACCAGTCTCTACCAAGCCGTAGCAGTGATATTCCTGGCCCAGCTCCACATGGTCGACCTCTCGCTCGGGCAGCAGCTCACCATCGTGCTCACAGCCACCCTCGCCAGCATCGGTTCGGCAGCCGTGCCCAGTGCCGGGCTCGTGATGCTTATTATCGTTTTGCAAAGCGTGGGATTAAATCCGCTTTGGATTGCAATAATTTTCCCTGTTGACCGTATCCTCGATATGATTCGCACTGTGGTGAATGTCACCGGCGATGCCACTGTTTCTACCGTCATCGCGAAGAGCGAAGGCGAACTGAATTATCAACCCTAACTATGCTCCACTCACCCACCTCTATACTATGAAAAAAGCACTCAAAGTCATCGGAATCATCGTGCTGCTCTTCTTAGCGGCGCTCATCATTTTACCCATTGCGCTCAAAGGTAAGATTGTGGAACTCGTAAAGAAAGAAGCCAATGCCAACCTCAATGCGGTCGTTGACTTCAGCGATGTGAACCTTTCGCTGATTCGCAATTTCCCCAACCTTTCGGTAAAAATTGAATCCCTCAGCGTGATCGGTGTAGCACCCTTTGAAGGCGATACCCTCGCCTACATGGACGACCTCGCCCTCACCGTTGACGTAATGAGCGCCATCAGTGGTGATCAAATCGAAATCATCACCATCGACCTCCACAGCCCTGTGATCAACGTGAAAGTACTCGAAGACGGATCGGCCAATTACGACATTGCCAAAGAATCTACCGAAGAGGAAGCACCCGACCCCGATGAGGCAGAGGGCGAAGCCGTCAATTTGCAAATTCGCGGCTACTCCATCACCGACGGGCGGGTGGTGTACGACGATGTGCCCCTCGGATTCTACATCCTGCTCGACGGGCTCGACCATCAGGGGAACGGTAATTTTGCCGAGGAGATTTTCACCCTGCGCACCGAGAGCCAAATCGAAACCGTAGATGTGGTGTACGACGGCATCAAGTACCTTCGCCGTGCCAAGGCTGACCTCAAGGCCGATATTGACATGGACTTCGAAAAGTTCAAATTTACCTTCAAGGAAAATGAACTCGATGTGAACAGCCTCGCCCTCGGATTCGACGGGTGGCTCGCCATGCCTGGTGACGATATCGACATGGATATCACCTTCAAGTCGCTAAAGTCTGACCTGGTGACCATTCTTTCTCTCGTTCCCTCGGATTACACCGAGGACCTCGAAGGGGTGGACGCCACAGGAATGGTGAGCCTCACGGGCTTTGTGAAAGGAGTTTACAACGACAACTCAATGCCTGGTTACGGTCTCGATCTCCTTGTCGAAAATCCCCGAAGGAAACGACATGGACCTGCTCACTGTCGATGTGAGCCGCTTCTACATGGAAATCGGCAAGACGGCCACACACAAAAACACTGTGGACGCCGTGCTTTCGCTCCGCAATCCGATGAGCGACCCGAAAATCGACACCCGTGTGGATGCCGACTTAGACCTCGGCAGCTTCAAGGATGTGATTCCAATGGAGGAAGATTTTGACCTCAAAGGTGTTTTTGCGGCCCACTTCGCCCTCAAGGGTGCGCTCAGCGATATTGAAAACCAACGATTCAACGAATTTACCGCAAAGGGAGCTATGGAACTCATGGGAATGGAATACAAAGATGCCGAGATGGCCGTCAAAATACCCGAAGCCCGCGCCGATTTTACCCCGCAGCGCCTCAACGTAGATCAGTTTCGCGTCACCTATGACGAAATCAATATGGCCATGGACGGCTTCGTGGACAACTATGTGGCCTACGCCCTCACCGATACCACCCTCCACGGGGTGTTCAACTTCACTGCTGACAGGATCGACGCCAATAAGTACATGACGGAAACCGAGGGCGAGACAGAGGAAGAAGTAGAAGCTGAAACGGAAGCTGAACTCTCTGTGATCGAAGTACCCGCGAATCTCGACCTCACGCTAAATGCTACCATTGGCGAAGTGCTCTACGACGAAATTGTGATGAAGAACATCGCGGGTCAAATCACCGTGCGAGAGCAACGCGCTACGCTGAAGAATCTCAGTATCGATGCCCTGGATGGACAAATAATCCTCGATGGATATTATACCACCGTGGATCCCGCAGTGCCCGAGATGAGTTTTTCTTACGACATCCGAAACCTCAACCTCAAGCAGACCGCCGAAGCTTTCAGCACCATTGAAAAAATGGCTCCCATCGCTAAGCAGGCCTCGGGAAATTTCAGCAGCAAGTTTGACCTGACCACGTCTCTGGACGAAAAGCTGGAGCCCGTTTATGAAACCATGCAGGGCGGCGGTACTTTTCAAAGCGCTAATCTCGTGCTCGAGGGTGGCGATTTTCTGCAAAAGCTCGCAACTACCATGAAATCGCCCAAGCTGGCCAGACAGGAAATCCGCGATCTAAACGTGCGTTTCACCATCGCCGACGGAAAGGTAACCACTTCGCCCTTTGATGTGAAGATCAACCAAATGTCAGCCAACGTATCGGGATACACGAGCTTCGAGCAGGAAATCGAATACCTGATGAAGATGAAGGTGCCCCGCAGCGAAATGGGCAGC
>JAIVHQ010000019.1 GCA_020200995.1 Flavobacteriales bacterium | reverse complement strand
GTCCACAAACAACCGCCATCCTGCGTTGCATTTTCGCGCTTTAGCCCGCTAAAGCATTGAAAATACGCGTTATTCGCATCAGTATATTTTCAGCGGTGCTCATGAGATCGCTCGTGCCTCGCTAAGTTGTCTTGCGGTTGTTTATGAACATCTGAACTCCCGAATAAGAATCGAACTCAGGTTTAAAGCCATCCCGCGCCCATGAATGTCTCTGCAGATGTTGACAATAATGACCGTTTCTTTGTTCATAAATTCAAATTTACACGGCATACAAGCAATCGAAAAACTGTGCATCTTTAACCGAAACTAAAACCAACACTTATGAAATCACTTTTCCTCTTGCATGCATTTTTGATCTGCACTGTGCTCAATGCGCAGGGCGACTATCAGCTCACCCATTTCACCGCCAACTACGTCGAAATAACCGGTGGCGAATCGTGGGGTGAAGCAGACTGGGACGACCCCGAAATTGACATTCCGATGGAATTCAACTTCGTCTTCGGTCAGAATGAAGTAACGAATCTTATACAAATCGGATACGGCGCAGAGTGGGGCACCATTTCGGCCAATGGAATTGACTTTATCAGCTACGGCGGCGATGTGATTTCTTCCGCAGAAGCCGATAATCCCGGTGCGCCGTCGACCATTTCCTGGGTCACCGAGGGCAATCCGGGCAACCGCATCCTAAAAATCCAATACAAGGATGTTGGATTTTACGCAGAAGTGTTCGGTGGGGGAACTGCAGAAAACCGCGTCAATTTTCAAATGTGGTTTTATGAACTTGGTAGCGCCGTTGAATTTCGTTTCGGACCGAGCAATGTTACAACTCCTTTAGTGGCCTACGAGGGGCTTTCAGGACCCCCAATATATTTTGCGGGGGGCTTCGACGGCAATAACGGCAATGTTGATTTTGGCGCACAACTCATCGGAGATCCTGCCAGCCCTCAGCTCTCGGGCATTGATAATATTTATGACTTTTTCGATGATTTGTACGAAGACGGCATTGGCGGCTTGAACAGTACCCCTGCCGAGGGTCAGGTTTACCGCCTTTTATGCCTTACCGCATCGTGAGCCTCAGCGGAGCAGCAGTGGTGGGCGGCGTCCTTTCAGCCAACAGCATCGACGTGTCGGGGCTGGCCTCGGGGATGTACCTTTTACAAATTGATGGCACATCCACAGCGCAGAAGTTTGTGAAGCGTTGACCGCTTGGAAACTTTAGGACTGAGCTTTTTTATAATACAACGATCGCACTCTTTACGGGTGCGATCGTTTTTTTTTGTCCCGATGGTTGCGAAGCCGGAGGTGACTCCCGACTCTGACACGCCGCAGTAAATGGCTTAAATCTGACCCCGATCGATTCGACCCGACCTTCCGGGCTTAAATTACCCGTATGCGATGCCATTAATACTCAAATATCCCATTAAATTTGTTGTATTCATGTGTCACCCTGACTCAACCAATGGAACCGGTAGGTCATCGTCAATTAGCCTATCAAACTCCCTGACGCGAATGGTAAAAATGAGAACAACTGCCATTTTTTTGCTGCTTATGGCCACTGCGGCAGCAGTATTTTTACTTCAGGGCTGCAATGAAAAAGTTTCCACCATCAAGCCCACACTCGGCTCGATGACCGAATCGGTCTATGCATCAGTGGTGGTGATGCCCAAAGATGGTTATCAGGTGTTTGCTTCAGTTCCGGGCATTCTCGATACGCTTTTTGTTGAAGAAGGCGATACTGTATCGAGAGGTCAGGTCATCGCCAAAATCACCTCCGAGCTCCCCGAAATCAGCCGCGAGAATGCAGCATTGCGCGTGGAGCTCGCGCGCGAGAATTTTAGAGGCAAGTCCACCATCCTCGCCAGTTTGGAAAAGGAAATAGAAACAGCGAAAAAACAGCTTCAAATTGATTCGCTCAATTTCGTCCGGCAAAAAAGGCTCCGGGAACAAGACATTGGCTCCCTCTCTGAATTTGAAAATTTTCAACTCAAATACGACCTGTCTAAAGCCAACCTTGACCTGATCCGTAAGAAATACAAACAAACAGATATCGAACTCAAAAACAATTACGAACAGTCCAAAAACATCCTCAAGCAAGCCGAAACGAGCCTGCAGGACCATATCATACAATCAAGAATGGACGGCAAGGTGTACAGCCTGTTCAAAAATCAAGGGGAGTTGATTCTTCAACAGCAGTCACTGGGCCTCATAGGCCACATCAGGAACTTCATCATAGAACTTGCAGTTGATGAGGTCGATGTGGTCCGAATTTCAGAGGATCAGTTGGTTTTGATTTCCCTTGATGCCTATCCCGATCAGGTTTTTGAAGCAAAGATTACGCGCATCTACCCCACCAAAGACGAACGAACGCAGACTTTTAAAGTAGAAGCCGTTTTTACAGAAGCTCCGCCTGTGCTCTATGCAGGGCTCGCGGGTGAAGCCAACATTGTGTTGAAACAAAAAGACAAAGCACTCACCATTCCCCTCGAGTACCTCATGGAAGGCTCCAAAGTGAAAACCAAAGATCAGGAAATTGACGTGCATACGGGCATGCGCAATCTCGATCGCGTGGAAATCACTTCAGGCATAGATTCATCCACGCACATTTTAAAACCATAGTAGGATGCAAGCCATACGTGTCATACTCGACATCACGCGCACCCATCTGCTGAGTCGAATTAAGCAGACTTCGATTGCGGCACTCGGGGTGACCTTTGGTATCGGGGCTTTCATCATCCTTATGGGTTTTATGACGGGGCTTAACGGGCTGCTTGACGGACTTATACTCAACCGCACACCTCACATTCACATCTACAATGAAATAAAGCCGAGCGAGATACAGCCCATTGACCTTTCGGATCGCTTTCAAGATGCATTCAACGTGGTAAAATCTGTAAAGCCCAAACAGATGCAAGCCCGAATACACAATGCCCTGCCACTGATCGCTCAGCTAAAGCAGGATTCGCGCGTGCTTGGGCTTACCCCGCAAGCTACCGCCCAAGTGTTTTACATGGCTGGCTCAATCGAACTCAACGGCATGGTGACAGGCATTGATGTCATGGACGAAGTGCAGCTTTTTAATTTTGATGACTACATTGTAGAAGGCAGCCCGCAGGCCTTGATAAAGTCTGCCAACGGCATCCTGCTCGGTTCGGGTATAGCCCGCAAGATGTCGCTATCAGTGGGCGACAAAGTGCAGATCAGCACCGTGAGCGGAGGCCTGTTTCCACTAAAAATCGTGGGCATTTTTCAAAGTGGCCTCGCCGACGTGGACAACGTTCAAAGCTACGTAAACCTCAAAAAGGTGCAGCAAATGCTCGGCGCCGGTTCCAACTATATTTCGGACATCAATGTAAAACTTCATGACATCGCGCTTTCAGTACCCATGTCGGAAGAAATAAGCCGTCAACATAAATTGACTGCCGTGGACATCAATACAGCCAACGCCCAGTTCGAAACGGGCTCAGATATCCGCAATCTCATCACCTATGCCGTGTCCATCACATTGCTTATTGTTGCGGGTTTTGGCATTTACAACATCCTCAACATGCTCATTTACGAAAAGATGAACGACATAGCCATCCTCAAGGCCATTGGGTTTTCCGGGGCCGATGTACAACTCATCTTCATCAGTCAGGCGCTGATCATCGGACTTTGCGGCGGGCTTCTCGGACTCGTATTTGGCTACGGCTTCTCAGTGCTCATTGACAATACCCCCTTCGAGACCGAAGCCCTGCCTACGATTAAAACATTTCCTGTAAATTTCGATTCGGCCTACTACATCGGCGGCATCATTTTCGCCCTGGTATCCACTTTCCTGGCGGGCTATTTGCCTTCACGGAAAGCGCGTGCAATCGACCCGGTCGACATCATCAGAGGGCAGTAAACCATGGCCAACGCAATTGAGGCATATCAGATCAATAAGCACTTCCACCAGCCGGTCGATTACCACGTGCTCAAAGACATCAGCTTTGGTATTGAGCAGGGCGAATTCGTATCCATCATGGGCAAGTCGGGCTGTGGCAAGTCCACGCTCCTCTACATCCTCTCCACCATGGATACGGATTACGAGGGAGAGCTTAAAATTGACGGGAACCGATGCACAGGCCTTCCGGCAAATGACCTGGCACGGATCAGAAATGAAAAAATCGGATTTGTATTCCAGTTTCACTACCTCTTGTCTGAGTTTACGGTGCTCGAAAACGTGATGCTACCCGCCCGAAAACTTGGTATCAGATCAGAGCAGCAAATTCGAAATGTTGCCCTGGAAAAACTCAGATTGCTGGGAATTGAAAAGGACGCCCACAAAAAGGCCAACATGATTTCGGGCGGTGAAAAGCAGCGCGTGGCCATTGCCCGGGCATTGATCAACGATCCCGTCATCATCATGGGCGATGAGCCCACCGGCAACCTCGACAGCAAAAACTCTGAGAACGTTTTCAATATTTTCAAAGACCTCAGCGCATCGGGGCAGTTGTCCTTGCTCATTGTCACCCACGACCTCGACTTCGCCAAAAAAACAGACCGCATTATTGAAATGGAAGACGGCAGAATTATATCGCCTTAATTCAGGCATATCGCCCGGGCGGGCCTCGCGTCCGCCGCTACACGGGTTTGCCAGGCAGGTCAGGGTTGTCCCGCTGCTCCAAAGGGGCAAAGAAGGCAACCATATCGATATAGAATCTTGCACAGGGCTGGTGGGTTTAACGTTGGTGCGAACCGCAGCTAGGTGCAAAAATAGCATGTTGCGAATTGTGATGGTTCAAATGGCGGGTGGTAATGGGAAGGTGGACGCGCCCCTCACTTCATTGCCCCCGCCTCCTCCGTAGCACTGAGTTCAAGACAATCAGTGTTCAAGATCTAACTACGTTTAAGGTACCGGCACAATTTCTGCATTTTCTCCCTAAAAATCGACTGTGAAAAACTTATCCCTTTTAAGCTTTGTTTTATTCACAACCATAGGTTCTATGGCCCAAAGCGACCTCGATTTAATCGGCCATTACCAACTCAAAGGTACCGATGCCGATTCGTCGGGACAGGAAAACCACGCCCTTGCCTTTGGCGAGTATACCTTCGACCGAAACGGGAATCCGGAATCCGCACTGAAACTCCGCGGCGACGGCGATTACATCCTCTTCCCTCCCATTATTACCCTGAGCGAACCCGCATGGACTTATAGTCTGTGGCTGAGAGCGGATGCCCTCGCTTCTGAAGTTTCAGATATGTTTTTGCTCTCCCTCAGCGATGTGCAGGAATGGCAAGACATCAACCTCTATATCGATGATACGGGCAATGATTTTAAAATCTGGTATGAATCTGATTTTTGGAAAGTAAGTACGGGGGTGGTTCCTGAGCTCGGTGAATGGTACCACCTGGCCATGTGTTATCATGCCGATGATTCCGTTAAGGTGTACATTAACGGAGAATTGAAACTCGCACGCGTAATAGATTTTATAAGTACGGGCGAAGCCTCCTTTATACTGTCTTCCATGATCGAATTTCCAGACGACCCTCTTAAAGGGCGTTTCTTCGGAGTGGTAGACGATATTCGCATATATGGCAGAGCCCTGGACAGGGATGAAATAAGAACCCTTCACGATCCGCTTTGGGATTATGTGCCGGAACCCGAATATGTGAACCTGCATCAAAGCTTGCTGCAGCGACAAGATCCGCTTCGGTTTTTTACCAATACTTTTATTAATAGAGTGAGTATGTACGATATTCAGGGCAGGGAGGTACTTCGAGTCCATCCAATGGCTACTGACGAGGTATTCATTAAAATGCCTCCCCTCGCCTCGGGCATGTATGCCGTGCACGCCCACAGCTCCCGGCAGGTGTACAGAGAGAAGGTGGTCGTAGTGAAATGAATGCTTCGTCCCGTCGACCATCATGATCCACACCTGTCATTGACACCAAGACCGGCTTCGAAGGCCGATAAATGTATCCTCAAATACATGGTTTTCGAACCCATACTCGCGGTGAAGCCCAAGAAAGCCGATGTTTTGATTGGCTGACTGATGTGCCGGAGCAATTACCGCCCCTCAGCATTTCAATACCAACTTCTTTTTTGCTTTTTGCCGTCAGGGAATAAACCGTACATTGAGAGCGCAAATCATTTAACCACAGCTTTATGAGTCGAATTGTAAAAAACTTTACCCTCGCCGCTGCCCTCCTCACGGGGCTCTCGGCCTTCGGTCAAAACTGGAATACCGACAGCCTCCGCTGGAATGTTCTGAGCAACTTCGGCTACATTTCCGAAAGTTTTCTCGCCGAGTCGATCCTGATCAATGATACTTCATATCGCAGTATTTATTACCTTTTTAGTTGTAATGATCTTATGCCCGAGATACCTACCCTGACCGGCTATGTCAGGCAGGAGGGAGAGCAAGTCTACTTCCGCACCCCTGGTGCAAATCACGAGATGCTGCTTTACGACTTCAGTCTGCAGCCCGGCGACCTCATGCCCGCCGAGTTTTGCGGTGTTGGAGGGAAAGTCGTCGTTAATCAGTTTGGAGCCTATGAAGTATTTGTCGTGGATTCTGTTCCAACCCTCAGCGGTTGGCGGAAGCGCATCCGTTTCGGGGCATTTGATTGGATTGAGGGCTTTGGCTCTACACGAGGCCCACTGGAATACGGCGTCGATAATTGCGCTACTGACCTGTATCTCAATCTGCAATGCGCACGTTCGGGCGAAAGCATCCTCTACCAGGATTCGGAAGCTCCGGCGTGCTGCTTCAACAGCTTGTCTGCGGATGATGAAACCCAGGCGCGTGCCCTCTACATTGCACCCAATCCCGTCGATCGCGGTGGGAGTGTCCGCCTTTTCGGCCCTGCGACTTTTGCGGAAGCTGTCCTTTACGACACCGCCGGGCGCATCTTGTCGCGCTGGAATTGGCAGAAGGGACAGTCGTTTTATCCTTCATCTGTCGGACTGGGCACGGGGCTTTATATATTGCAACTGAAAAACGGCTCGCAATATTCAGCGCACAAACTCATCGTCAGGTAGCACGGATTTTTACAAATCACCACCACCCCGATCTCATTTATTTTACCACCACTTTCTCCTTCACCACGGCTTCGTATTCAATTTCTTTTCCGCAGAGGATGTTCAGGCATTTCACTAGATCGGCGGTGTGGAGGGAGAGCACAGTGTTGTAATCGTCTTTGCGGTAACCGCCAAAAAGGCAAAGCGTCAGCGGAATCTGTTTTCGCAGCTTAACCTGCATGCGGTGCACAAAACCGTACACGAGCTCCGAGCATTCGATCCACTCCTCAGTGCTCAGCTGCCGGCCCAGGTCGTCCCACTCGTGGCTGTCGGCGCCGTGGCAAAACACGATGTAGTGCACCTTGCCATCGGTGATGTACTTTTCCAGAAGATCGAGTTTCTCTCGTAATTCAGCGAGATACACCCCGTGCGTGGAGGCGATATTGATGTTGCCAATCTCGGGCGGGAGGGCTTTTTCGAGGTCGGGCACAAAGCCGTAGCTGTTGTCGATGCTGTTGCCGTGGTGTCCGTCCAGGTCGATGTAGCAGCCGCTGAGCCCCTGTTCGCGGTATATTTTTGCGGAAGCGATCACCTGTCCCGAAAATGAGCAGTACAAAGCCCCCTTTCTCGGCGTGGCGTGGTGATAGCCCCCCGAAGGACTGAAAGCCACCTCTTCCGGATGCGCAATGCTGTGCGCGATGGCGTTGTACAGCGAGGCATTGGTGTAGCGCGTGGTTTCCGCGAATGCCTTGCTCCAGGTGAGCCCGAGCAGCCTGCGGTACGATTGGGGCAATTCGTCCGAGAAGAAGTAATCTACATAGTCTTTCTTGTGGGCGATGTAGAAATCTTCATGGCTGAAGGGCGCAAAATCAGAAACGATGTCCAGGTGTTCAAAAAGTCCATGACGCTTCAAAAACTCCAGGAGTTTTTTAGGTTTTTCCGGCGAGCGGGAGGAATTATCGTTTTCAAAAGTCAGGCTCATGCGGTCGCTGTAAAAGGTGCGCAATCGGGGAGATTTATTCATGGTTTTGGGCGGGGTTTTGTGATGCAATTTATAAATATAGTTTTTGAAATGCGATCACAAACCTGCCCGCTGCACACCGAGACACAACACCTCGCCGCCCCGCAAAAAATCAATTCGCCCTCAAAAACCTTCCCGTGCTGTACCCCTTGTCGCCGACGAGGTGAACCACGTACATTCCGCCGGGCAGGTGGCCCACATCCACTGAGAAAATATTGCCCACGGCCCGGTCGCTAAGAATAAGCCGCCCGTTGAGGTCAAAGATTTGCAGCACGGCATTCGCATCCCTGTTTTTGCTTTGCACCCACAATTCATCTGCTGTCGGGTTGGGGTAGAGGTTGAGGTGCAATTCGGCTTCGCTGTTTCGGGTCGACACCGCTCCCGCACCGAGGGCCATATCCAGCGCGAGCTTGGCGTTGACCATGCCGTACCCGTAAACATTATCCCAGCCCGGCGCACCGAGATCAAGGCAGGTGGAGTTGATCATATCGCGAATTTCAACATTGGTGAGTTCCGGCGCCAATGACTTCATCAGGCCCGCGAGGCCGGCCACGTGAGGGCAAGCCATGGAAGTGCCCTCCATGGCCTCGTATTGATTGCCCGGCATGGTGGAAACGATCCCGTATCCCGTGGCCATGTCTCCACCCGGCGCTGTGACCTCCTGCTGTGTTCCGTAATTTGAATAGGAGGCGAGGTAGAGCTCCTCACCGTTCGTACCGATCGCCCCCACGGCCATGCATGCGGGGTAGGCGGCAGGGTATGATATTTGGCTGTTTGACTCATTTCCGCTCGCGGCAATGGGAAATTTTCCGCTGTTCCATGCAAAATTGTAGGCCATCTCATCTGCTGAGCTCGGCGCCCCGCCGCCCAGGCTTAGGTTGATGGCAAATACGCGCTCCATTGAGGCGATGTCGTAGATCGCATTGACGATGGCCGCGTTGCTGTAGCTACCATTGTTGGTAAAATAGGAGTTGTCCGTCACCTTGGCAAAGTACACCGTATCCGCGCACATCCCGGCGATCCCCACGCCGTTATTATTACCGGCCGACATGATGCCTGCCACGTGGGTGCCGTGGGTCTGGACGGCATCGTCGGGGGTGGGGTCCCAGTCGTTAAAACCGTAATCGTAGCCGTACCACACCTGGTCGTAGAGGTCTTCGTGCATCCAGTCAATCGCATCGTCCAAAATGGCCAGGACATTCAAGCTGCCCTCACCTTGTGCGCCGTAAGTCCACGCCTCATCGGCAAATATGGCAAACGGCCCCCATTGCAGGTTCCACATCGGATCGTTGGGAATGTCGTGCCCTTTGTAAATCACCGAAGGCTCGAGAAAAAAAATGCCGGGAACCTCACGTGCTGCTTTGGCCATGGCAATGATCTGCTCGGCGGTGGTTCCCGGTTTTTCGAATACGTAAAATTTGGTCAAATGCGGGTGCATGCTCTCACTCACGGGGTCGGTCAGGTCAAACTTTTCAGTGAAAGCGGCTATATTTTCATCGCTCAATTCACTCCCGGTTTCGAGCTCCAGCCAAATGAGGTCAGTGTTCACATGCCTCCAGTAATCGGTCTTCTCGGCATTTTCAATGGCATACCAGCGAACGGGGCTGTGAATTTGGTCTTGTGCAGGAACGGCTTGTGAATGTACCCCTTTTGGCTTCCTCCTTTCCGGAAAAGGCAGGGCGCTCTCAGGATCGGTTCCGTTCGTGGAGGCGGGCAGGGCCGATACCGCTTTTTTCTTAGGATACGGCATCGCCGATTCCTGGGCTGTTGCTCCGGTTGCTCCGAAAATCAAGAGGGTGATGAGGGCGGGACAAATCTTTTTCATGACATTGGTTTGGGTTAGCACAAATTATTTGTTTCTCCCCCCTATCGAAGACCATTGAAAATTGTGAACACGCCGGGTGGACTTTTTTTACCTTTTGCTGCACATGGGTCAGTTTGATTGCTGTGCGCTTCCTGACTTGTTTATATATTTAAGCGTTCAAACCCCACAAACAATCTGATAACAACGCGTATTTAATCAACCTTATAAAACTGTTTTATGAAATCACTTTTAATTTTGCCCGCTTTATTAATGTGCAAGGTGCTCGGCGCACAGGGCGACTATCAGCTCACCCATTTCACCGCCGACTACCTCGAAATAACTGATGGAGAGGTATTGGCCGAAGATAACTGGTTTGCTCCCGAGATTGAAATCGCATTGGATTTTACCTTTGATTTTGGTGGCGCAGAAATGACGACTTTATCGCAAATCGGAGTGGGTGCAGAGTGGGGGGCTATTTCGGCTACCGCCCTTGATATCATGAGCTACGGTGCTTTATTGAATTCTTCTGCGGGCGCCGGTGATCCCGGGGCTCCTTCGATTATCTCTTGGGTCACTGAGGGCGCTGTGGGTAGCAGAATCCTGAAAATTCAGTACAAGGATGCCGCATTCCTTGAAGAAGTGCTGTCGTCGGGGACGGCAGAAAACCGTGTCAATTTCCAGTTGTGGTTTTATGAGCAGGGAGGTGCTTTTGAATTTCGGTTTGGTCCGAGCAATATTGTTAATCCGAATTCGGCTTACATAAATCTTCCGGGTCCGCCTATTTACTTTTTTGGCGGTGCGGACGAGCTGACCGGCAATATCAACTTCGGGGGAGCGATTGCCGGCGATCCTGCAGCCCCTGTGCTTTTAAGTTTTGATAATAGCGTAGATTATTTTGACGAGTTGTATGGCCCCAACCCGGGCCCCGTTGCTTTGTCCGGGACTCCTGCGGAAGGACAGGTGTATCGACTCTCATCGCAGACCGTTTCCGTCATCGACTATGAAGATCACACTTTCGAGCTTTTCCCGACCCTCGCGCAGCATGAGGTATTTTTCCGCGGAGACCTGACGCCGGGGATGCCTTACCGCATCGTCAACATCACAGGCGCAGCAGTGGCAAGTGGTGTCCTTTCGGCAAATCGAATTGATGTATCGGGGCTGGCCTCAGGGATGTATCTTTTGCAAATTGACGGCACTTCGACGGCGCAGAAGTTTGTGAAGCGTTGATCGGGGACTGTCTTTAAC
>JAIVHQ010000231.1 GCA_020200995.1 Flavobacteriales bacterium | reverse complement strand
ACCACCTGTGAGGTCGGCAGATGCCGGACAATCGCAATTGGGCGCATTTCCCGTCACGTCTGTTTCGGCGCAAGGGCCGTTGTCCGATACTTCAAAGTCGTAGATAAGGTCGGTCGCAGGGTCAAGCGGGTCGGAAGTGAAAGTGTTGCCCGTCACGGTGCCTCCCACAGTTCCAGTCACGGTGTAATTACCCGTTCCGCCGGCGATATCAAAAGTAACGGTGTATTCTGTTTGCGCAAGGTTGCATTCCGATGTAATGTCGTTCGTTGTGATCGGCTCATAAATTGTGATGTCGTATTCCGCGTCATCAGCCGGACAAGCATTGGCCTGTGTGGTGTATGTGTAGACACCTGAGGAAGCTACCGTGTAAGGAACTGTTGTTACAACATTTCCTCCCGCATCTGTAAATTCACCGGGGGTATCAGCTCCGGGGTCCAGGAGACCTGCCAAAAGAAGCGTGCCTGCCTGTGCGCAGAGCTCTTCAGAAACGTTAGGACCTGCGTCGGGAGCTTCATCTACAGAAACCGTCACGGACCCCGTGGCCGGACTTTCACAATTGGCGTCTTCTACAGAAACCAAAGTGTAAGTTGTAGTGACCGCAGGAGATACTGTTACAGTAGATCCTGCCGTATATCCTGTAAATACGATGTCGGCAGTGCCGTCGTTGATTGTAATGTCGTAAGGAGGGGCACCTGTTGGATCAAACTCAATTGTTGCATCGTTGCCTGCGCAAATCGTTTGGTCACCGGTCAAAAATGACACTGCTGCGGGACATACGCATGTGGGAGAAACTCCGGTCACGTCGAGGTCCTGGCAGCTACTGTTGTCGGTGACGGTGAAGCTGAAGTTAGTGCCCGCAGGAATTGGATTTGATGTGTAAATTCCACCGATTGTTTCAGTACCGACAATTTCGGTTCCACTGATTTCATAAGGACCCTGACCGTCCTCAATTTCAAATTCTATGATGTAGGTGAGCTGACTCGCTTCGCAGTCGGCTTGAACATTTACAGCTGTCATGGCCTCTGTTATGTCGACTGTTACCGTTGAGGTTGAAGCTGCGCAATCGATGCCTCCCACAGTGTACGTAAATGTATCACCTGCGCCGAGCACATTCGGACATTGATTATTTGTGACAACATCGCCGTTGCTGTCGGTCCACTCTCCGCCCGGGTCAAAACCACCTACAAGGCCATCGCTGAGATCGAAGCAGGGATCATCAGAGCAAAACTCCAGGGTGCCGTTACCGCCGGCATTGGGAAGGCATTCAACGGTAAGTGTAAGTATGGCCACATCCTGACAAACGCCGTTGTCGACTGTGTACGTAATGTTTTGGGTCGTGCCGCACTGGCCTGACAAGAAGTAGGGGTTGGTCACGGACCAGGTTCCACCCGGGTCGGGAGTGCCTCCCAAAAAGCCGATCAGGTCAACGTTTCCAAGCGATTCGCAAACCGTTATTGTGGCGTTGTCGCCCGCCTCCGCATCATCGATTACTGTAACTTCCACCTCTGAGGTTACATCGGGGCAAGTGCCGTCTCCGGCTACAAATGTGTACGTGCCGGGAGTATCAGTACCCGGGGTGAATGTGGCATTCGGTGGTCCGAACGGGTCGCCGTCGGGATCATTCCACTCGGCCGCAGTCGGCTCGGGTGTACCACCCAAAAAGTCAATCAAATTGAACGCCGCGTCGCTTTCGCATACCGTTACGGCTCCGTCTGTTCCCGCGTCGAGCAGGGTGGGAGTATTGACAGTCACAGTGGCTGTTGCGCCGCACACCCCTGAAGGGTTTAGGCTGTACACGTAGTCTCCTGCGGGATCTCCGGGGGTGAAAGTCCCTGTGGTGGGCCCGCCGGGGGGAGCTGTCCAGGATCCACCGCCATCAGCCCCCAATGTGGCGACCAGATCGACTGTTCCCGGTTCATTCGGGCACACATCTATTGCGGCATCGGTGCCGGCATTGGGCAAGTCCTCAATGACAATTTCAATGCTTTCGCTTTCAGTTCCACATTCAGCGGTGGTAATGGTGTACGTGTAGGTACCCGACTGTGCTGTGGCGGGATTGAGTATATTGCTGTTAAACCCTCCCGGCCCGCTCCATGTGGCGTTAATGGTTACAGTCGCAGTAGCCTGGCAGGCACCTGAGCCAACCGTGTACGTATACACGTCTCCGTCGTTCACCGTATTCCCGTCTACTGTGCCACCCACCGGTGTGCCGCCAAGATCCCAATCACCTGCGGGATTGGGTGTGCCACCAAGTCCTCCAAACAGGGGTACATTCGTCTCATTGTCGCAAATAATCAGGGTGCCGTCCGTACCGGC
This sequence comes from Flavobacteriales bacterium, assembly GCA_020200995.1. GTDB lineage: Bacteria > Bacteroidota > Bacteroidia > Flavobacteriales_D > Cryomorphaceae > T3Sed10-241. The sequence goes on along the minus strand of JAIVHQ010000231.1, from coordinate 9,789 downwards.
ATTTCCCTGATCGATCACGTTAACATCCAGGGTTTGTGTATCGGAATCGCAGGTTGTAGTTATGGTGTAAGTGTATGTTCCCGATTCCATGGTTGCGGGGTCAAAAATACAGCCCGTGGTCACACCCGATGGTGTAACCCAATCACCGCCCACCTGAGGAGTTCCCCCAAGAAAATCAGTCAGACAGACCACGCCGTCAGTTTCGCAGATATCAATGGAATTAAAGTCCCCCGCATCTGCATCCGCAGGAAGAATGGTCACAATAAGGCTTGTTTGCTGGAAGCAGGACGTTCCCGTCAATCCTCCGCTATAATTGAGAATCAACACATCATCTTCGTTGTAATCAGCGGGGTTCAAAATTTCCGGGATGGGATCAAAGTTCGCATCGAACCAATCCAAACCCGTATCGGGTGTGCCGTTCAGGAGAGAGGTAAGGTTTACAGGCGGGTCGGTGATACAAATGTTCGCTTCCGCAAATTCACCTGTATTCGGCGGCTCGAAGACGTCGATAATGAGGGTGTCAATGCTAAAACAGCCACCTGTGAATGCGAAATACCACATGATTCCGGATTCCAGTGGTTGGGGCGGGTCGGCGTTGCTCCAGTTCGAAGGGTCAATCTCCGCACCGGCACCTCCGGGTATATTGTTTGCCCCACCACTGTTGGGTTCGTATACCCAGCTTGCTGTGGTGAGCGCAGGCGGTGTGCCTGCCAGAAAATCATAAGGGCTGAAGGGAGGGTCAGTTACGCAAACATCAATTGACGCTGCGGGCTGAGCATCCGAACCGCCCAGCACTATATTGATGCTCACTGTTAGAGTTGTGGGACAGTTGTTTCCATCGAGAAATGAATAGGTATAGATTCCCGAAGGATTAATGTTGGGGTCGATGGTTCCCTCACCATCGGGAAGGTCCACACCGTTTGGATCTGTCCAGGTTCCATTGTAGGGCGGGGGATCAGGGAAGGGGCCAAAAGGGGGTGGCGGCAATTGTGACTGTATTGTAAAGAGACCTCCAGTGCACCGAGTGATGCTGGCGTATTGAGGAAGTTCGATGAACTCCATTACAATGGTACTGGAATTCACGCAGCCATCAGAGCCTGTCACGCTGTAGGTGTAAGGACCAGGCTCACTCGAGAGTGGATTAAAGAGGTATTCATCCGATGCTATGATATCTCCATCAGGTTCTTCCCAGGTTCCATCGGCATCAACAGGAGGGCCGAGTTCGTCAAAAAGATTGAAAGTACCGTTGTTGCAAATGTTTAAAGTACCGGGGGAGGTTCCGGCTTCAGCATCACAGCAGTCGATGGTCACTACAGGAAAATCAGTGTCCAAGGAAGCATCCATGTAAACTCCGTCACAGGCAGTACCACCTGCTCCGCCGCCCCAGCCTCCTGAGCCCGTGCTGGAATTGTCACCCGTGACAGTAAATCCGGGAAAGATAAAATCACCGTTCAAAGGTGATCCGGGACCTCCGCAATCCGCGTCTACGGTGACTTCATAACATATGGTAAAAGTTCCGTTAAAGCAGGATTGCCCCCAATTGAGTGCACCGCCCAGATAGTAATATCCTATACCGTACGTGTCGCCGTAAAAAGTTCCGGACCCCTGCCACGTCCATGTTCCCGCACCTCCGCCGCAAGTGGTTGTGAAGCTCGATGGGTTCAGGGTAGATTCATCCCACCCATCGGGCAAGTACACCTGAACGCCGTGCAGCCAGATTGCCCCGGGCTGAAGGTAAGAGAAGGATGCACACACCTCCACTACATCGCCCGGCTGGTAAGCGCCATCAACAGGCTCGGGACTTAGGTCAAAAGTTATACCGCTTCCAAAACAGCCGGCTATAGCGCCGGGGTCATTTTGGGCTTGCACCTGCGAGAAACTGAATAGCAATAAAAAAAATGAGAGTATAAGAAGTGGTCGCGTAAAAATCTTTTTCATAGAATGGTGTAATGATGTACAAACCAGCAAGGCTGCCAAAGATACAAAACCTGCCCTTAACAAGGGCTGAATGTATCCTTAAGCTTGTGTTATTCTGACGACCGAAAATCCAAGAAGTTGTCCCGTGCAGGTAGCCTTGTGCATAAGGTTACCTAAGGGACGTTAATTCAGAGCAATTGCTTGCAGATGCCTTGATAAGGCTGAAAAAAATGGAACAGGGGAGTTTTTTCGATAAGTACTGCACAAGCACAAACACTTATTGAAAGGTTTCGAAAGAAGATGATATAATCACCGTCCTTGACACTTCTTCGGATTGCGTGAAAATCAGGCAAGGGTCTGCTCTGCTTGCGGCGCGGGATTTATTTGCGTACCACAGTGCCCCGGTACACTTCCGTGCGGTCTTTTTCTTTGGCCACGGCCAGGAAGGTGTATTCGATGCCTTCACCCATCTCGGTAGGATTCCAACCCGAACCATCGAAAGAGTGAAATACTTTTTTGCCTGAAGAAGCTTCGAAAATGTAGAGCTTTGAGAAAGTCACCCCCGACTCCGCTTCCGGATAAAACGGCGTATCCACGTCAGCATCTACTGACAGGGCATCTGCGATTTCTTTAAAGTTAAGGTGCTTCGTCAGTGTATCTGCACAACCACTTTTGTTAAGAGCAACCAGCTTAATTTCGTTTTGCGTATCAGCGGCAAAGGGCAGTTTGGCCACAGTACCAGCTTTTCGGGCTTCGCTGTCGATCATCCACTCTGCACTGTCGTCGCCAATACTGATGTTTTCAACTTCAATCTCAGAAGGTGACGGAATGTGCACGCTCATTCGGGCGCGGGGTGCTTCGATCACCTCGATCATGGCTTGTACCACGTTGGAGGTGATTTGTCCGGAGGTGTGCGAGGTCACCGACAATGAAACGTCAAAAGTTCCCGGCTTATTGAAGGTGTGTGAGGGATTGGATTCATTGCTGAAGAAACCATCGCCGAAGTTCCACAGGTACTTGGCATCACGACCGTAATCCTGGGAAGCATCGAAATTGATGGTAATGCCTGTGCAGCTTGTGCGGACGATTTTGTTATTGGAAGATTCGGTGCTCGTGATCGTTTTTTCTCCCGTGATTACATTCGGTTTATCGGCTTTATTGGCGGCAGTTTCGCTGGCAGAATTCTCAGTGGCTTTTACGCTTGCAGCTGCTGAAGCAATGTCAGATGAAATTGATGTTGTCTCATCCCCGTCTTGCAGCGTGCGATTTTCTCCTTCTGTCTTTTTGGCTTGTGAAGCTGTGGTCGAAGACTCAACTTCCTGTTGGGTAGTAATAACGTTTTCAGCACCGCGCTCTGACCCTTCGTCGACCTTCTTTGCTGCGGAAGTTAAGTGATCATTAGGTTCATTTTGCGCATCGGCAGTGTCGGCAGCTGAACCGTCGGTTTTCGAGGTTCCGGCTACATCATTCTCATTTGTCGAAGTTGTAATTTCAGTATTCGCCGTGTCGTCGGCGGTTTGGTCGGGCGTATGGTTTTTTCCCGAAAGGATAAAAAGCAACGACAAGAAAATAATCCCCACGGCGACGAGGCCGGTGGTCAATGCTGTGAAGTAAGTGACGGGGGCGGGCGCCATGGCGTCAAGTTTCGACGAAAGGTTGTCCCAACTCGAGCTGTCGTAAGGCATTTCATGGCCTTCGTACGTTTCTTTAATTTGATTGTCAAAAGAGTTAAACTTCTGTTCCATTGCGCTTTTCAAGTTCTTTGGTCAGTATTTTCTTTAAGTTGGCCCTGGCCTTTGCCAAATTCGATTTGCTGGTGCCCACACTCACATTGAGGGCATCGGCTATTTCCTGGTGCGAATAATTTTCGAAGACGTACAAGTTGAAAACGGTGCGGTAGGCAGTCGAGAGCTTTTCCATTCCGTTTCTCACATCACCTACTTCGAGCGTCATTTCGACGGGTTCATCCGCCTCCTCCTCTTCGTAAAGCGATTCGTGGTAGTCTTCCACGTCTTTACCTTCATTCGCAAGCAAAAAATCAGTTTTCGACTTTCGAACGTAATCGATTGCCGTATTCACCACAATTCTGCGAACCCACCCTTCGAATGAGCCCTCAAAATTGAATTTCTCCATACTCTTAAACACCTTAATGAATCCGTCCTGCAAAATGTCTTTTGCCCGATCTTCATTATTGGTGTAGCGCCTGCAAACCGCCGCCATCTTCCCGAAGAGCATTTGGTAAATAGCTTCCTGGCTTTTGCGATGGTTCTTAATGCAGCCTTCGACCAGCTTTTTAAGTTGATCTTCGCTGAGGCTGTTTACATCAGTTATTTTCAAGACGCTCGAATTATGCAAGGTTGCCGAACCACGAACGATTTTGCATAGAAATGCAATTTCAGCGAGGTCGAAAGCCTTTAGAAGCGGCTAAATATACATTTATTCGCGAAAAGTGCAGTTTCGCACGGAGGTTTGGAGGGTTTAAGGATTATTCACAGCGCGGTGTAGGTGTCTATCGCGGCATATCTCTTATATTTGCGACTTTGACAACTGAAACTTAAATCCATTCATACCCATGAAAGTAACTGTAGTAGGTGCCGGCAACGTAGGCGCCACCTGTGCGAATGTAATCGCTCACAAAGAACTTGCCAACGAGGTGGTTCTCCTCGATATTAAAGAAGGTTTTGCCGAGGGCAAAGCACTCGATATTTGGGAAACTGCTCCCATTAATCTCTACGACTCGCGCGTGACGGGGTCCACAAACGACTATGAGCGCACCAGAGGCTCAGAGGTAGTGGTAATTACATCGGGACTGCCCCGAAAGCCGGGCATGAGCCGCGACGATTTGATCGCTACCAATGCAGGCATTGTAAAGAGCGTGACCGAACAAGTAGTGAAGTACTCGCCCAATGCTAAAATCATCATCGTGAGTAATCCCCTCGACGTAATGTCTTACGCGGCCTACCTTACGGCAAAAGTCGACTCCCGCCGCGTATTCGGAATGGCCGGGGTGCTCGATACTGCCCGATACCGCGCCTTTCTCGCTACTGAACTCAACGTATCCCCCAAAGACATCCAGGCAGTGCTCATGGGCGGCCACGGTGATACCATGGTGCCGTTGCCACGATACACTACAGTTGCCGGTATTCCCGTGACTGAACTCATCGCCGAAGACAAGCTTAACGCCATCATCGAACGCACCAAGAAGGGTGGGGGAGAAATTGTAAACCTTCTCGGTACTTCTGCTTGGTATGCACCCGGTGCAGCTGCCGCTCAAATGGTGGAAGCCGTGGTTCGCGACCAAAAGCGAATTTTCCCCTCTTGCGCATGGCTGCAGGGTGAGTACGGCCTGAAAGACATTTACCTCGGAGTGCCCACCAAGCTCGGCAAGAACGGAATTGAAGAAATCATCGAGCTCAAGCTTAACGAGCAGGAGAAAGAAGCACTTTACACTTCCGCCAATTCGGTGAAGGAGGTGATGGATGTATTAGACAATATGGGTGTAATGACCGCTTGATTTGTGGCTGTTCAGAAAGCCCATTCTCGGCGTTTCACTTGGCTTGAAAACAGTCATTGACTTTAGTCAACTCCTTGCTTTTCAAACCTTCGTGCGCCTTGAGAATGAACTTTCTGATTCAGCCACATGAGGATATTGACAGATTCTAATTAGTGGCTGAACTTTAATTTCCAAAAAGCCCTGCGGTATTGCCACAGGGCTTTTTTAAAGGCTTGTATTCACGGTTGAGTTTTCGGTGAGGTTCGCGTTTCACCACAGCGTTCATCAAAAATAATTATTGGGTGCGGATGATCCCGCATTTGGCTGTCCGCCCAAGCGGTCAAACGGCAACTGCGAATGTCGGGGTTGGGCGGGGGGACGTATGTATTGCCGGTAGAGGCGGAAAATCTTCCGCCTCTACCGGAAGATTTTTCGCCTCTACCGGATGATCATCCGCCACTGCGGGATTATCACCTGCTTATGCAGTGGAGCGGTGTCACTGCTTGATCCAAAGGCCCCGCTCCCGAATGTTGCCATGCTCGGCCACAATGATGTATGCTCCCGATGGCAGGTTGCCCACGTGGGCTGCACCACCGTTGAGCGATCCGGATTTCACGATTTTTCCGGCGAGATCGTATATGAAGTATGAGGCGCCCGCCGAAATCAGTTCGCTTTCCACATTGATAAAATCGCCGGCAGGGTTGGGGTAGAGGCGAAGAGACCCGGGCTTTGACTCGTTTCGGGTCGATACGGGCCCGGTGCCTTCGAAGTGCAGAACGCCGCCCCCGATGCTTCCGCAAAAAATGTCAGGCGTGCCGTCATTGTTGATGTCTATGACAAAAGGCCGCGCCTTCTCCCCGGTTTCGATGTCGAATGCGTTCAGGTCATCGGCGGTATAGGTGCCCGTTTCGTTTCCGTCGATCCCGCTGTAGAGGTGAAGACGCCCGCGTTCCACCCCCAGCAAGAGGTAGGTGATGTCGTCGTGCGTGAAAAAGTGGGGGCTGCTGCTTCCAATAAAGAATCCGAACTCAATGGTACTGATATCACCGAGTGTATCGGTTTCAAAGGTGAAACTTACATTGCCCGGCTCATCATTATTTCGGTAGTAATTGATATTTCCATTGCGCTCTCCGATGATGAGGTCGAGTTTTCCATCTCCGTCCAGGTCGAAGAGCTGCGGAGTTGCTACTTGTCCGACATCGATCACTCCATCCTCGGCGGTGATGGCTCCTGCAAGTTCAAATGACATTTCATTGCCCGTCCCCGCAGTGTTAAGCAATAGAAATACACGGCCCGAAGCATCGCCAATCACGAGGTCTGAATCACCGTCGCCGTCGATGTCCCCGAAAGTGGGGTGAATATATTGGCCGAGGCCGATTTCGGAAACTTGCAGCCAGTCGGGGTCTTCCAGGGTGAAGGTAGGCGCGCTCGGTGTACCGGTGTTGAGGTAGAGGGAGAGTGTGGGTCGAAATTCGGAATTCTGAATAAATTGACCACGCGAGCCTATTACCATGTCGGGCAGGCCATCGCCGTTGACATCTGCAAATACGGGTGCTGCGGTCTCACCGTGGTCAATGGTGGTGTTTTGCAGGAATTCATCTGTGGCGAGTGAAAAGATGGGGGCGCTTTCCGTTCCGAGATTTTCGTACAGCCAAACCGATCGGGTATTGCGGGCGGTGGCCGATTCGTTTACGGTTGCTATGAGGTCGCGCACATCATTGCCCGTCACGTCTTCGTAAAAGCTCGACACAAAATTATCGAGATTTACCGCGGGAGCCCCGAAGCCCGCCGGGAAGTCACTTTGAAAGTCCACGATGCTGTCTATACCTGCAGAGCTTACGCTGTTTTCCAAAAAAGTCAGGTTGCTGTAGCTCACTCCTCCAATCACCAGGTCGTAGATGCCGTCGTCGTTGCCATCTAAAGCCAGTAAAGTGGTACCCACATGTCGCGAACCACCGTTGTCCGTTATTTCTTCTGCAGATCGCGGGTCGAGTACATTAAAATTACAAGGCTGGCCCAAAAATACCTCGTTGCTTTCTGAGCCTTCGCGAAACTGGCCATAGCAGAGGTTAGCGGCACGGTAGAGGTTAGGGGAGCAGGAGTCGGTAGAGTCCACGCTGAGATTTTCGTGGTACTCGAGCTGGGTGCCCGTTACCGAAAAGGTGAAAATATCGAGGTCGCCATCGCCGTCCAGGTCCACAATGGCGGGCAAGTCGAGTGAACTGGCGTAAATATTGGTTTGGAAAGCACTGTTCGGGTTGAACTGAAATCTGCTGGTGAGCAGCTCATTTTCCAATTCAAAACCCAGGTTTCCACCATCTGGTGTGGTGTTGGCGTATGCAGCCAGCCCTCCACCGAGAAGGCTATAGGTGAAGATATCTTTTTTTCCGTCACAGTTGAAATCCCTTAGCAGTGCCCACCGTTCCAGGTGCGGAAAAGCTGTGGCGTACGAGGGATCATATGTATAGGTGCGTTCGCCGTTTTCCATGTCGCCGATGAAAACCAGAATTCTGTTCCCACCCCTGTCGAAGAGGAAGATGTCGTCAGCTTCCCCATCCCCGTCCGCATCGAAGGTAGAAAGTTGCACGGCATTCATGCCGCCCGTCCAAGGATTGAGAAGTTGGGTGCCGTTTCCGGAAAAAACCGGGATATCAACAGACGGCTCCACAGCGAATTGGCCTTGCAAGGCCGATGTGGCCAAAAATATTGAAAAGACAGTTAGAAGCTTGTACATCTTGGTTTATAAATCTTCGAATTCAAAGGTAGGAAGTATTTTTCAAGGAAGAATCATAAGAAAAGTGCCATTCGATGAATCCAAAACGGCCAGGTTGCGTAGGCAGTAGTCGCCGCAAATTCAGCTTTTTGGGCTTAAATTTCACTATATTGGGAAATTACCTATTTAGGTCTATATTTGCGGCTCGATAAAAAATCGCAAAACCGCATGCAAAACAAAGGCGCTATTTGGCTATTCACCATTCTGTTGACACTGGCCTGCTTGTTTCAAATATCATTTTCATTCGTAACTTCCGCTTTCGAGAAAAAAGCCGACAGCTATGCGCTCTCGCAACTTGACTCTGTTCGCGATGTTGACGGTGAAATCGGGATGCTCACCGAAGCGCTCCTCATGGAAGAGTTCAAAACCGAGTACCTGACCAAAAATGCCAACGAACCGATTTATCCTTTATTCGGATACACCTATTCGGAGTCGAAGTCGAAGCAGATCAACCTCGGTCTTGACCTCGCAGGAGGTATGAGCGTTACCCTAGAAGTTTCGATCCCCGACCTTATTGTCAACCTCAGCAACAATGCGCGAAATGAAGACCTGCTCAAGGTAATAAGTGCCGCCAAGGAATTGCAGAAGAACAGTCAGGAGGATTTCGTCACCCTTTTCGGCCAGGCGTGGAATGCCGAGATTCCCGATGTGAAGATGGCTTCAGTATTTCACAGCCGCGACAATAAGGACCGCTTCCCTCGCGAAGCCACCAACGCTGAGATTCTCGAAAAGCTGCGCGAAGAGTCGCGCGTGGCCATCAACAACACTGAAAAAATTCTCCGCACGCGAATTGATAAATTCGGAGTGACACAACCCACCATCCAAAAGCAGCAGTTTACGGGACGTATTCTTGTAGAGCTTCCCGGTGTGAAAGACAAAGAACGGGTGAGGCGACAGCTGAAGAGCACTGCCAACCTCGAGTTTTGGAATACTTTTGAGAACAGTGAAATCATTGGTTACCTCGACGAGGCCAATACAATATTAAGTGAAAAGTATTACCCCGATTTTGAGCTCGACTCAGCTGAGTCGGACACTTCAGATACAGATGTGGACGGTGCCGAAACGGCTGATTCAGACTCGTCCGTGGAAGATCTTTTTGAGGATTCAGAACCTTCTGACGACGATACCACTACCGCAGATACAGCAGAAACCGCAGATACGTCAGAGGTAGATGAGGATGATGTGCTGTCGCTTGAAGACGACGAGCTCGAATCCGACCTTTCCGAAGAAGAGCGAATGAAGCGGTTGCCGCTTTTTTCAAAGCTGTCTCCTTCCATTGACGAAACAGGACAACCCTTTCAAGGTCCCGTGGTAGGCTATGCCCTACTCACCGACACAGCTGCGGTTAATGAAATGCTCAAGGAAGAGGAAGTGCAGGACATTCTTCCTAAAGACCTCATGCTCCTTTGGGCCGCTGAGCCTGACGAGCGCAACGATAATGTGATGCGTCTCTACGCCATTAAGGTGGATACCCGCGACGGAAGGGCACCCCTGGATGGCGGTGTGATCAACGACGCTTCACAGCAGTACGACATGAACGGTCAGGTGCAAGCCTCCATGACCATGAACAGTGAAGGCGCACGCAAGTGGAAAGAAATTACTGCAG
>JAIVHQ010000147.1 GCA_020200995.1 Flavobacteriales bacterium | reverse complement strand
GTTTATTTCTTAACTTTAAAGCAGCTGTTTAAGAACACACACCCAAAACACCTACATCATGTCTGCCTTCAACACAACACAGTTCTCGGTAGGTTCGACACACCCGGCCACTGCCACCGAAAATTATGTAAGGTGCACGGATATGTGTTTGTCAAGCGGTTTCTACTACTACTACTCACCCTTAAACACCTAACGCCATGAATGCAAACTTAAAATCAGACCCTTCGGCGAGAACAAAATACGCCGAGGTGAACAAATGCAGATCGAGAAAGACCAATTCCGAGCAGCCCGAGGATTTTCACATTGCCCACTCATTGGTGCAGCGCAATTGGTTTGAAGTGCGCGAAAAGCTTTTGGATCGCTTTCCCGTGCTCAACCCCGAAGACGTGGAATTCGCTCCCGGTAAAAAACAGGAGATGATGCGCGCCATCGAGGAGAAGCTGGGGATGTCGCCTGCTAAGCTTCAAAGGGTCATTGGGACTTTGTAAGCTGTTCGAGGCTGATCAGCTTATTGGTGCGGAACGCACTTTTCTGTGAGATTTCCACCGCCTCAGCGGATCCTTAATATTTGTAAAAAACTGCATCTGCCCAACATTTCACAAAGCCCCTTCCTTAATCTCCTCCACCACATCGGGGTCGAGTAATGTGGAAGTATCACCGAGGTTAGAGGTATCGCCTTCGGCCACTTTTCGCAAAATGCGGCGCATGATTTTACCGCTGCGGGTTTTGGGCAGGCCGCTCACGAATTGGATTTTGTCCGGTTTGGCGATTCTACCAATCTGCTTTACGATGGTTTCGATGATCTCGGCGCGGAGCTTGTCGGGGTTATCGGGCTTTTGCTTGGTGATGACGTAGGCGTAAATGCCCTGCCCTTTGATTTCGTGCGGATACCCCACCACGGCGCTCTCAGCCACGAGCTCATCTCTGGAATTGATGGCGTCTTCGATTTCGGCGGTGCCGAAGCGGTGGCCCGACACGTTAATTACATCGTCTACCCGTCCGATGATGCGGTACATTCCGTCCTTGTCGCGCTTAGCGCCGTCGCCGGTGAAGTAGTAGTCGTCGTAGTGGGCGAAGTAGGTGTTCTTACAACGCTCATGGTCGCCGTAAGTGGTGCGGAGTATTCCCGGCCAGGGAAACTTCATGGCCAGGTAACCTTCTTTTTCGTTTTCTTCAATTTCATTGCCTTCCTGATCGAGCAGCACGGGTTGAATTCCCGGCAATGGATATCCGGCATACGAGGCCCTCATAGGACTGTGGTTGCCGAGGCCGGAGATCATGATGCCGCCGGTTTCGGTCTGCCACCAGGTATCCACAACGGGGCACCGCTCTTTGCCGACGTGGATGTGGTACCACTCCCATGCTTCCACGTTGATGGGTTCACCCACGGTGCCAAGCACTTTGAGGTCGTAGAGACCATAGCTCAGCACGTGGTCTTCGCCTGCAGCCATGAGGGCGCGGATGGCCGTGGGCGCGGTGTAAAATTGATTTACCCCGTGCTTGTCACAAACCTGCCAGAACCGGCCGGGACTCGGGTAGGTCGGCACGCCCTCAAACATCATAGTGGTGGTGCCGTTGAGCAGAGGGCCATAGACGATATAAGTGTGGCCGGTGATCCAGCCGATATCAGCCGTGCACCAGTATACGTCGCTTTCATTGGGTTGAAATACGTTTGCAAAGCTATAGCCCGCATACACCATGTAGCCGCCGCAGGTGTGCACCACGCCCTTGGGCTTGCCGGTACTTCCCGAAGTGTAAAGGATGAAGAGCATGTCTTCGGCATCCATGGGTTCGGGCGGACAGTTGGCATCCACCTTTTCCAGTTCATCATGGAGCCAAAAATCGCGGCCTTCTTTCATTTGCACCGACCACTGCGTGCGCTCCACCACCAGCACAGCTTCTACCGAATCGCATGATTTGAGCGCTTCGTTGACCACGCCCTTTACGGGAATTTCTTTGGTACCGCGGTAAGACCCGTCGGAGGTGATCACCACCTTGCAGCTTGAATCGTTGATGCGGTCGGCCAAAGCGCCCGCCGAAAATCCGGCAAACACCACACTGTGAACCGCACCGATGCGGGCGCAGGCGAGCACGGCCACCGTGAGTTCGGGCACCATGGGCATGTAGAGGGCCACGCGGTCACCTTTCTCTACTCCTTTCGCCTTGAGCACATTGGCAAATTTGCAGACCTTTTCATGGAGTTCGCGGTAGGTGTAACGGATGAAGCGTTCTTTTGGGTCATTGGGCTCCCAGATCAGGGCCAGCTTGTTGCCGCGCGTTTCGAGGTGGCGATCCAGGCAGTTTTCGGTGATGTTCATCTTGCCACCCTGAAACCACTTTACCGAAGGCGTTTTAAATTCCCATTCCAAAGTCTTGTCCCATTTCTTTTGCCATTTATAATGTCCGGCGATATCTGCCCAAAATCCTTCGGGGTCGTCTACGGATGCTTTGTATTTGGCTTTGTAATCGTCAAAACTTTTGATTTGAAAATCCATGTATCTTGAAGTTAAAGTTCAGTTTTTTCGCAAAAATATTGCTCGCACGACGCGGATCATAGCCGCGCAGCTTCGCTGAGGGCAAGATAAAAATAACTTTCTTAACTCAGTACAGACAGGAAAGAGCATCCTGTTAATTGCTCTAAAGGAAGATCATTGCCGGACTAACAGGATCAGATCATATATTTTAGAGATAGCTGCGGTCGAATCTTTTGTGCTGAGCGGCTCGAAAAAACGAGGACGCAACTGTTGTAATACATGGATTGATGTCCGACAAAAAGCAAAAAAGAACCAACTAAAAAGGGGATACCGATCGGCATC
>JAIVHQ010000018.1 GCA_020200995.1 Flavobacteriales bacterium | reverse complement strand
CAGGATATTTTCGAAGCATTTGGTGAACTTCTTGAAGCGTTCGGGGTCGTCGGAAAAGAGCTTACGCACGTGCGCAGCTTTCATGCGCTCGGTATGTGCCGAGAGTCGCTTGTGGGCATCGGTTTCGGTAAAGTTGATCTTGGGCAACATAGGTTTAGGCGTTGCGGTTCACACAATTCAAATCGTCAAAAGCGCCCTTGAGTCGCTCTACAAAGGCCATTTCGGCCTTTCGCAGCCAGTTGCGTGGGTCGTAGTGCTTCTTATTGGGACTGTCGGGACCGTCAGGATTGCCGATCTGGGTCTGCAAGTAACCTTCGTGCTCTTTGTAAAAGTCGCGAATTCCGGTCCAGAATGCCCATTGCATGTCGGTGTCGATGTTCATTTTGATGGCACCATAGCCGATTGCCTCGCGAATTTCTTCCTGCGATGAACCCGAGCCTCCGTGAAAAACGAAGTTTACGGGATCCTTGTCCGTATTGAAATTCTTTTCAATGTAGGCTTGCGAATTTTTCAAAATCTTGGGCTGCAGCGACACATTGCCCGGCTTGTACACGCCGTGTACATTTCCAAAGGCAGCCGCAATGGTGAAATTCGGCGAGATTTTCAGGAGGCGCTCGTATGAGTAGGCCACTTCATCGGGCTGGGTGTAGAGCTTAGAGCTGTCCACATCGGTATTGTCAACGCCATCTTCCTCACCGCCGGTCACACCGAGCTCGATTTCGATGGTCATGCCCATCTTGCTCATTCGCTCAAAGTACTTCGAACAGATTTCGATGTTCTCTTCGAGGGGCTCTTCGCTGAGGTCGAGCATGTGCGAGCTGTAGAGTGGCTGACCGTTCTTTTTAAAATACTCCTCTCCCGCGTCGAGCAATCCGTCGATCCAGGGAAGCAGCTTCTTCGCACAGTGGTCGGTGTGAAGCACCACGGGCACGCCATATGCCTTGGCCATCTCGTGCACGTGAAGTGCGCCCGAGATTCCGCCGGCGATGGCGCCTTTTTGATTTTCACCTGTAATGCCCTTTCCGGCAAAAAAGTGGGCCCCGCCGTTTGAGAATTGGATGATGACGGGAGAGTTCAATTCCCGCGCAGTTTCCAATACTGCATTTACGGTGTTGGTGCCGATTACATTTACTGCGGGCAGGGCAAAACCCTCCTGCTTTGCGTAGTTGAAGAGGTCGGTAACTTCTTTTCCGTGAAGTACTCCCGAGCGAAATTTTTTACTCATGACTTGGTTGGTTTTAGGTTTTGTTCGTATCCGTTTATAATGAGCCGCGCAGTGGCGGGGTTGGTGGCTAAAGGTACATCATGCACATCACAAAGTCGCATCAGCATGGCGATATCGGGTTCGTGCGGGTGCATTCCGAGGGGGTCCCTGAAAAACATTACGCACTCCACTTGTCCATCGCTGACCATGGCAGCTATTTGGGCATCGCCACCCTTGGGGCCCGACGCCACTTTGCGAACTTTGAGGCCGGCCCGTTCCACGTGAGCGCCGGTTGTGCCCGTGGCTACGAGCTCGATGTCGGCCCGCTTCAGGAAGTCGAGGTGCTTCATCAAAAAAGCGACCATCTCGGCTTTCTTACCGTCGTGTGCTATAATGGCAAATATCATTGCTTGAAAAATACGTGGTATTCGAAAGGTTCCAGTTCCGACGGCCCGTCACCGAAAGTATCATCTAAAGTGACTCCGTCAAATATACATCGGTACTGCCCATCAGGCATTTCCTCAAATTCGATTTCCTGCTTCTCATCACTCAGGTTGATGATGCTCACAATGCCGGTTTGATCTACAGACCTTTCGAATGCGTACACCTTGTCGTCGGCACCCGTTGTCATGCGGCGAAAGTCTCCGCCAAATGAGCCATTCCACAAAGCCTGATTGTTGCGGTTCAGCATGAGAAGCTTGGAGTAGAAGTCCTGGTATTTGTAATCTCCCCATTCCACTTCGTCTTTTTCAAAAAAGGCAAGGGCCTTGTCGAGGCCGGCCTCCTGACCGCTGTACACGAGGGGCATGCCGTCAATGGTAAAAGTCAATGCTGCGTAGGCCAGATGACCTTTTTCACCGAAGCGCTCCATCACGGTGCCGTTCCAGGAATTCTCGTCGTGGTTGGTGGTGAAGTACATCCTAAAGGCACCGTTGGGCAGGGTAGTGTCGGAGGCGGCGCGGTACGCGTCGATGTCATCGAGGGTTTTTTCGCCCTTGGCCACTCCGTTGATGATGTGCAGCCATTCCCAGCCGTAGGCCGCATTGAAAGCCTTCTTGTGGAGCTCGGGGGTCTCGGCTTCTGCCAGCATGAATATCTCGCTGTTGATGTTTCGCAGGGTGTCCACACAGTCTTCCCAAAAGTCGGTCGGCACGTAGCTCGCCACATCACATCGGAAACCGTCCACCCCGAAATCTCTCACCCAATAGGCCATGGCGTCGATCATGGCGGCGCGCATTTCCTGGTTGTCGTAATTGAGGTCGGCCACATCACTCCAGTCGGTGCCTTCGGGCGCCATCAGGTTGCCAGTCGAGTCAAGGGTGTACCAGTCCTTGTGGTCTTCGGCCCACACAGCGTCAAAGCTCGTGTGATTGGCCACCCAGTCGATGATCACATTCATGTCAAGTCGGTTGGCTTCCCTTACAAGGGCTTGAAAATCTTCTTTGGTGCCGAATTCGGGATTCACATCGGTGTAGTCCTTCACCGAGTAGTAGCTGCCCATTCCCCCTTTTCGGTTTACCTCTCCGATCGGATGGATTGGCATAAGCCACAAAATAGAAACGCCCATGTCGCTTATGCGCTCCAGGTCGTCTCTGAGGGCGTTGAAGGTACCTTCGGGGGTGTGCTGCCTGATGTTGGCTTCGTAAATGGTGGCATTCTTGATCCACTCGGGGTGGTAGAGGCCTTCATTCACTTCCACTTCGAGGTCATCGGCGGTTTCGAATTCAGAGGCCGGCTGGGGCGGATTACAAGCGATGAGCAGCAATGCGGCCCATAAAAAGGTCAAACCTGATTTCATATTGTCAAGGGGTTAGGATTTCAAAACTTACAGGGGGTAAAGTTACCGATACCGTTCGGCCTGCCAAAGTCGCCGAATGACCGAAGCGGGCCTCCAGACCTTCTGTGGAAATGTGGTCGGGCAAATCGAAGTTCAACGTGCGCTCTTCGGTAGATTTATTAAAACACACCAAAGCGGTTTGGTCGAAGTAGGTTCGGTAATAGGCGTAGGTGTGATCGGTGCATTCCGCCACAGCGAGGTCACCGTAGAGCAAGGCCATATTGTTGCGGCGGAGGTCAGCAATTTCGGTCACGGTTTTCAGGATCGACTTTTCCTGATTGCTCAGGTCGGCGCCAAAGCGCATCATGCGCCTATTGTCGGGGTCGTTGGCGCCCGGCATTCCGATTTCGTCGCCGTAGTAAATCACCGGCACCCCGGGCAGGGTGAAGTTGAGTGCGTGAAGCATGGCAAGTTTTCGGTAGCCCACGGGATCGGAAATTTCGATCAGCCGCGTCCACCCGGCCAACTTTGCATCTTCTGCAAAATCGACGGAACCGTCGGCATAAGAGATAAAGCGCGCGCGGTCCTGGTTTCCGGAAATGTTGCCCATCAGGTGGTGGTGTCCATATGCAATCAGGCTCTCATTGAGCACCCGGTCGAGTTCGCGCATCGAGGTCTCATCACGGGCAAAGGCTGCCACCGCTGCATCGTAGAGATTAAAATCGAATTGGCCGTCGAGCATCCCACTGCCGATGTAGCTACCGATCAGCTCGGGGTTTCCATACGTTTCACCGATTTGGTACACGGTGCGATTTTCGGGCACGGCCACGCGGTACTTCAATTTTCGCGTAAGCTCCCGCCAAAAATCGGTGGCCACATGCTTGGTGGCATCATGGCGAAACCCGTCGATGTCGTAATTTTCAAACCAAAACAGCGCAGAGTCGGTCATGGCGCTCACCACCTCGGGGTTTTCCAAATCGAGTGTGGGCATAAAAGTGTCGAACCAGGTGGTGAGGCGGTACTCGTCCCAGCGCTCGGTGTTCAGGCTGCTGTCGGGCAGGTAGAGCTCGGTGGCCCACTCGGGGTGGGCGGCATACACGGGGTGCTCCTCGTGCACGTGGTTGGCGACGTAGTCCAATATCACATTCGAGCCGCTGCTGTGCGCCGATTCGATCAGGCCCTTGAGCACCTCTTCATCGCCGAAACGGGTATCGACCTGCGACGACGAAATAGGCCAGTAGCCGTGGTATCCACTGAACTTGCTCCGCACGCCTCCCTCATCCCAAAGGCCGTAAGCCCCGAGCGGATTTTGCGTGATCGGCGACAACCAAACGGTGTTGAGGCCGAGATCGGAAAAATAGCCCTCGTCAATTTTTTGTTTTACCCCTGCCAGGTCGCCGCCGTAGTAATTGGCCGGCGGCATGATGTCGGGATCGGCTACCTGCATGTCGTTTGTAGTATCCCCGTTCACAAAGCGGTCCACCATCATGAAGTACATGGAGTAGGTCTGCTTGTCGGTGCGGTCGAGTGCGGAAGTGTTTGTGATGGGTTTTCCGCTTTTCAGCGGAACCATCAGATCGTTGGAGCGGTTGCTCTCGTCGCTGCCGAATATCCTAAGCAGACTCCGCTCCGCACTTTTTGCGACAGCGGGCAGGGCCACCGCCAGCCGATCGCCGCGGCGGTGGAAGAAACTGCTATCAAGTCGATGGTTTTCCCAAAGCACAAGCGGAGCGTGCAGCTCCTCGCCGTAGTGCGCCACAATCGAATCGCCCGATGTGCCATAAGTCGAAATAAAAGGCCGCTCGGCGTTGCTGCCCACCTGAAAGACGGAGTTCAGTCCTCCGCGCCCGTTGTCGGCAGTCTGTGGATTGCTCCGATCGCGCATCTCGCGGCCGTCTTCCACCACCAAATATTCGTATTGGCCGGGCGGAAGGGTGAGGTCGATGCTCCAGGTGTCGTCGTCTTTTATGAGCAGCGATGCCTTGTGGTTCCACCCGTTAAAACTGCCTTTCACCCCCACCTCATCGAGGCCGGTGCGATCAGTTTCATAGGTAAAACGGTAGGGCAGACTGCGGTTTTTGAATACCGGAATGTGGTAGTGAATTCCCTCGTATACCACCCCGAGTGCGGTTACTTTTTCATTGCTCTCATACTCCGTTACCGTCACGGTTCCCTTGTCTCGGATGTAGTTGAATTCAACATTTGCAGTGAAGTACACGGTGTCGGCCCTTTCGGGAAATTCGAAGAAATCGCCGAGCGGAATCACCGTCGTGTCGTAGTCCAGATGCACGGGTAGCGCGGGCTCATAAATGGCCGATCCGAGGCGAAGCGGCTCCTTTTCGACTTCCTGCTCAGCACATGACGCGGCTAAAATCAACACAATCGAAAAAACGGCAAACCTGATCAAAGCCTTCATCGCGATACGGATATCGTTTTCATCGCGCCGAGGGTGTAGGGCTTTCCGTAAATGATGAGCTCGAGCTCGCCTTCCGATCGGCTGGCGGTCTTCACTTCGTCGCGGGTCACCTCCACAGATATTACCACGCCGCGGTACACCATATTGAACCGGTAGCTCTCCCAGCCTTTGGGAAGCATGGGGTCGAGGCTGAGCACTCCGTCCACGACGCGCTTGCCGCCAAAGCCTTCCACGAGGGCAATCCAGCTCCCCGCCATCGAGGTGATGTGGAGTCCTTCGTCGGCCTCGTTGTTGTAGTCGTCGAGATCGAGGCGGGCGGTGCGGAGGTACATTTCGAGGGCCTTCTCGTCCTTGCCGAGTTTCGCAGCGAGAACCGAGTGCACACAGGGCGAAAGCGAAGATTCGTGCACCGTTTTGGGCTCGTAGAAGTCGAAGTTGTCTCGAAGGGTCTCTTCGTCGAAGTGGTCTTCGAAAAAGTACATCCCCTGCAATACGTCGGCCTGCTTGATAAAGACTGACCTCAGGATGCGGTCCCACGACCAATGTTGATTGATGGGCCGCTCGGCAGGATCCAAATCTGCGGCACTTCGCAGGTCTTTGTCGAGAAATCCGTCCTGCTGCAGGTACACTTTGCTGTCCTTCATGCGGGGCTCGTGAAGGTCGGCGACGATGGCTTCCCAGCGCTTCGTTTCGTCGGCTCCGCCGAATCTCGTTTTTGCCGTAAAGGCATTCCAAAAAGAGGCATCACCCTTCACCTTTTCGAGGCATTCGAGGGTGTACCTCAAGGTCCACTTGGCGATGTAGTTGGTGTACCAATTGTTGTTCACATTGTTCTCGTACTCGTTGGGGCCGGTGACGCCGAGCATTACGAATGCCTTCTTCTCCTCGCTCCAATGCACGCGCTGACTCCAAAACCGCGAGATGCCGAGCAGCACTTCGAGACCGCCTTCCTTGAGGTAGGCTTCATCGCCGGTGTGGTTGATGTAGTTGTACACGGCATAGGCGATGGCGCCGTTGCGGTGAATTTCTTCAAAGGTGATTTCCCACTCGTTGTGGCACTCCTCTCCGTTCATGGTCACCATGGGATAGAGGGCCGCGCCGTCTTTAAATCCGAGCTTTTCGGCATTCTCAATCGCTTTGGGCAAATGGCGGTACCGGTAGAGCAAAAGGTTGCGCGCCACTTCTTTTCCCGCGGTAAGCATGTAGAAAGGAAGGCAGTACGCCTCGGTGTCCCAATAGGTGCTTCCGCCGTATTTTTCGCCGGTGAATCCCTTGGGGCCGATGTTGAGGCGGGCATCCTCACCGGTGTAAGTTTGGTTGAGTTGAAAAATGTTGAATCGGATGCCCTGCTGGGCAGCCACGTCGCCTTTGATCTCAATGTCGTTCATCTCCCACCGCTTGGCCCAGGCCTTGCGCTGCTCTTCGAGCATTGTTTCAAAACCCTTGCTTACTGAATGCTGCAGCACTTCTGCCGCCCGCTTCATGAGGCCGTCTTTGGGATGGTTCTCTGAAGAGATGTTAGCGACAAATTTGTAAATCACCACTTCGTCGTCCTGCGACATGGGCACTGTCAAATGGTGCTCCACGTACTTTTCGCGCTCCGTTTTATCACTGTCAAAAGCGTGTTTGCTGCCGTTTTTGGTGACAGCCACTTTTTGGGCCGTACATACTTGAAAATCGAGTTTCTTGGTTTTCAGCGTGAGGTAAGCCTCGTCGTTGCCGACTTCCTTGGCCACTTCATCCCAAAACTTCTCGTCGTAGTTGCTGTCCTGGTTGATGATGTCACCGTCGATGGACACCCTGAATTTGATATCGCCGGTGTAGTTCAGCGATTTTACGCTGTAGCGAATTACTGCCGACTCGTCGTCGGTCATGCTCAGGAAGCGCTTGGCGTCTACTCTTAGCTTGGTGCCGTCTTTCATCTCGGCGATGAAGCTGCGGTGGAGGGTGCCCTCCTTCATGTTGAGTTCGCGGCGAAAGTCGGAGACTTTGGCTTCCGCCAAATCGAGCGGAGCGTCGTTTACTATGGGCGAAATTCCGATCCAGTTGGCGGCGTTGAGCACTTTTGCAAAGTACTCGGGGTAACCGTTTTTCCACCAGCCCACGCGGGTTTTGTCGGGGTAGTAAATGCCGGCCACGTAATTTCCCAAAAGGGTTTTTCCGGAGTAGCCTTCTTCAAAATTGGCCCGCTGCCCCATGCGGCCGTTGCCGAGGCTGAAAATACTCTCGGACGAGAGGGCCATATCGGGATTGAATCCTTCTTCGATGATGCTCCAGGCATCGGTGGTGTAGTATTGCTTCATGGTTTGATCTTGGTCTTTTTGGTTTTCGACCCGATTGTCTCCTTCTGCAAAATCGGGCTATTTCATTGTTTAAAGTCGTAAAAAAAGCCTTCTCGCCATTTGCTGAGAAAGCTTCAAATTTCATCAAAAATCTCTAATCCCCTTCCGTCAAAACCGGGGATCACTTTGTGGGCCTTGTGCAGTACCGACTGCTCTCCCACCCCGATGGCGTACATCCCTCCTGCGAGGGCTGCATCCACTCCCGCCACAGCATCTTCGAACACCACGCAATGGGCAGGTGCTGTTCCCACGGCTTCAGCGCCAATCAAAAACGTCTGGGGGTGGGGCTTTCCGCAGGTCACTTTGGTTCCGTCGACCACGGCCTCAAACATCGAAACTAAATCGAGCGCTTCGAGGATATGCATGGCGTTTTTGCTCGCCGAACCCAGAGCCATTCTACGCCCCGAAGCCTTCACGGCTTTCAAAAAATCCAAAACACCCGGAAGGATTTCATCGGTGCTCATGGCATCAATGTACTCAAGGTACCACCCGTTTTTGCGAACCAAATGTTCTTCACGCTTTTCCGGGCTCAGTTCTACGCCGCCCTTTTTCAGCAAAATATTCAGTGACTCCACTCGGCTGATGCCTTTCAGCGATTCATTTTCCTCCTCGGTGAGGTCAAAGCCGAGCTCGTTGCACAGTCGCTTCCATGCGAGGTAGTGGTATTTGGCAGTATCGACAATCACGCCGTCGAGGTCAAACAAACAGGCTCTAATATCTGCCATGAATCAAAATGGGATTTTTTCGAAATAGTGCTTGATATGGTATTCGTAGAGGCCGTCGATGGGCTTTTTAATAATGTTTCCGACGTGAATTCCACGCTCTTCGGCCACGGCTCGGAGCGTCTGCTCGTGGAAGTGAGCCACCGAGCCCACAAAATGGGTTTTCACCGTTTTGGCATCGCGAAAGCAGAGCACATGGGTATCGAGAAAAGCGGCAATGCCCTTTCGGAGCATGTCCTTCACGTAAGGCTCATGGCTGAATTTGGTGATGAATTTCATGAAAGAAGCGAGGTACACATTGGCGTGCGGCTTCATGTACACGCGGTCCATGATGGTGTCCTTGTTCAGCCCGAATTCGGCGATCAGTCCTTCGTGCATCGACTCCGGCAGGCGCTTGTAGAGAAAATCAGTCAGTACTTTTTTACCGAAGTAAGCACCACTGCCTTCATCGCCGAGGATGAAAGCGAGTGCAGGCACTTCTTCGCGCACGATGTCGCCGTCGAAGTGGCAGGAATTTGATCCCGTACCCAGGATGCAGGCGATGCAGGGCTCATCGTCGTACACCGCAAAAGCCGCCGCCACGAGGTCGTGGTCCACATAGATCTGTGCGTTGTGAAACACCGAGCCGAGACCCCGATCCACAATGCGCTTTAATTCCGTAGATGAGCAGCCCGCGCCGTAAAAGAACACCGCTTTCACCTTATCGGCAAAAGCGCTAAGGCCTTCGTTATTGAGCAATTCCCCTTCGATCACTTCCTCGTTGTGGAAGTAGGGGTTGATTCCGATGGTTTCGAAATCGCTGTAGGTTTTGTCTTCAGCCACCAGGCGCCAATCGCATTTGGTGGAACCGCTGTCGGCAATGAGAAGCATAGGTCTTTTTTCTTTTGTTGGTAAAACGATCAGATGGAGAGGATGTCAGAGATTCTGACAATCTCGCTGTCGAGTCGAAATTTATCTGAAATGGCTTTTTCGAAGGGTGTGAGCACTACTTTATGGTGAACCATCCCCACCATGGCGTCGCGCTTTCCTTTCAGAAGCGCTTCCACCGCAGCCACCCCGAGGCGGCTTGCAAGGTTGCGGTCGAAGCAGGACGGGCTGCCGCCTCGCTGTATATGGCCCAATATTGTCACCTTCGTTTCGTAAAAGGGCATCTGCTTGCTCACTTCCGCGGCAATTTCAGTGGCGTTGCCGCTTTTGCCGCCTTCCGCCACAATTACAATGCTGGAAGATTTATTGTGTCGTTTTGCTTCATTGAGTCGATCTAGGAGCTGCTCAATGGTCATCTCCCTTTCGGGAATCATCACCGCCAGGGCACCCGAGGCCAGGCCGGCATGCGCGGCGATAAACCCGGCATCGCGGCCCATCACTTCTACAAAAAAGAGGCGGCTGTGGGAGGCGGCCGTGTCCCTGATTTTGTCGACGGCGTCGTACCGTCACCGCCGATGGCCACGAGGGCATCCACACCGTTGGATTTGAGCTTTTCATGGGCTTTGGCGCGGCCCTCCGGCTTGCGAAAGTCGTCGCTACGGGCGGACTTAAGCACGGTGCCTCCGCGCTGCAGAATGTGGTTGACCGATCGGGCGGTCAGCTCTTCGATGTCGCCTTCAATAAGGCCCTGGTATCCGCGAAAAATCCCGGCCACCTGAATATTGTTGAAAATGCAACTGCGCACCACGGCGCGCACCGCTGCATTCATGCCCGGTGCATCACCGCCCGAGGTGAATACCGCAATTTTTTTGATGTCTGACATGGATGTGATTGCTGTCTGGTTGGCTTTAAAGTGTAAAGAAAACACTTAGGTGTTGATCCGACAAAGAAACGAAGATTTTTTTCGCGAACGGCCCAACGTCAAAGTGAAAATCTGACGAATATAACTACAAGCGCCGAAAGCACACCGAGACAGGACCGGAGTATCTGTTAATTTTAGACAAACCGCCTTTCGGCAAAATCAGGCGACCCCGGGCAGCACCTTCTTCCGAAAAGACAGCTCCCGTTGTGAACTGCGCAGACACCAGCGCCCGACAGCGCCCCCCGGCTTCGATCGCTTTTTTTGACAGTCACCCCAAAAATCTGCGTACTGTTCAAAGCTTAGGCACAACTTTACACTAAGTATCGCCTATTTGACTTTTAAATGATATTTTTGCACGCTTTACAACGCACAAAAATTACCCTATTGACACCACTTGCAGGCACCTCGACCGATGTTCGTTTCAACCCCAACGTATCCGTTGACTGTGTAATATTCGGCTTTGACGGAGAGCGCCTGAAGGTGCTTCTGATCGATCGCGGCCAGACAGAAAGAGAAAAAGACGCAGATAAAGTGTACGCCCTTCCGGGCAACCTCATCCGCGAAGACGAAGACCTCAACGAAGCCGCAGAGAGGGTGCTCCACGAACTCACGGGGTTGGAGGATATATTTTTGGAACAATTCGGCTCCTTCGGTGACCCCACGCGCCTCACCAAAGAGCATGACCTCGAGTGGCTGAAGAGCATCCGCGCCCAGCCCGACGCCCGCGTAATCACTGTGGCTTATTATTCGCTGATCCGCGCCGATCAGTACGAAATTCACGCCAGCAGCTTTGCTAAAGACGCGGTGTGGCACGACCTCGACGAGCTGCCACCACTGGGATTCGACCATGAAGAAATCATCGAATCGGCGCTGAGAGAACTCAAATTCAAAAGCAAGTACCAGCCCATCGGCTTCGAGTTGCTTCCCGAAAAATTCACCCTCGGGCAGCTCCAAAAGCTCTACGAGGCCATCCTGAGCACCGAGCTCGACAAGCGCAATTTCAGGAGGAAGATTTTGAAGATGAGCTTTTTGGTTCCACTAAAAGAGAAGCAAATCGGAGTGCCTCACAAGCCCGCACGCTACTATACCTTCGATAAGGACAAGTATCAGAGCTATAAGAGCAATG
The DNA here is from genome assembly GCA_020200995.1 of Flavobacteriales bacterium. GTDB lineage: Bacteria > Bacteroidota > Bacteroidia > Flavobacteriales_D > Cryomorphaceae > T3Sed10-241. Next base: position 90 of record JAIVHQ010000018.1, on the reverse strand, counting down.
ACTTTTATTTTACGCTTTGAAGCCGACTTTTTAGCTCCTCCGCCGAACTTTTTTTTGAGCGAATGCCATTCCCGCCTGACTGCGTCATGC
>JAIVHQ010000356.1 GCA_020200995.1 Flavobacteriales bacterium | reverse complement strand
TCATCGCCCTGCGCCCCGCGGATGAAAGCTTCACCCATCACCGTACTGAGGTAGCTGTCTTCGCCGTAGGTTTCAAACATGCGGCCCCAGAGGGCGTGCTTGCTCACATCGAGTACCGGGGAATAATTCCAAGGAATAGCGCAGGCTTTCAGTTCGTAAGCGGTGATGGCCGAGCCTTTTTCGACCAGGGCGGGATTGCGGGTGGCGGCCATGCCAAGCTGGTGCGGAAAGAGCGTAGAGCCCGCGCTGTAGTTGGCGCCGTGTACACCATCTATTCCGTAAATCACCGGAATTCCGAGCCGTGTTTGGTTAATGGCCACGTCCTGAACAATGCCGATGAGTTTGTGCCACTCATCCGGGGCGATGGGGTATGTGCCGAGGTTTTGTACGGAGCCCACACCACTGTTGATGAGGAGGTCGCGCATTTTGGCGGTGTCGAGTTTCACCGTATCTCTGCGCATCCAAAATTCGCCTTCGGCAAGTGTCATAAGGCTCACATTGGTCATTTGACCCGCTTTTTCCTCGAGGGTCATTTTCGCAGTAAGCGCTTTGGCTTTCTGAACGGCCTCATCCCATCCCGCGGTTTGAGCCGCGACGTGACTTGTGCTCAAAAAGCACAAAGCCCAAAGAATGAATATGTGACCGAAGTTTTTCATTTTTTCTTTTCGTATACCCGGACGTAATCCACGGTCATTTTTTGTGAAGTGACGGATTCATCCATCCCCTCAAGGCCGCCCCAGCCCCCACCCATGGTGAGGTTGAGGATGATGTTTTGCGGCTGGTCAAAGGGCCAGGTGAGTTCATTAGAGGTGTCGTCATAGACGAAGTATTCATCACCGTCCACGTAGGCGGTGATGGATTCGGGCGTCCAGTCCACTGCGTAGGTGTGGAATTCGCCGTTCATGTTTTTCACCTCAGTGGTGGCGGTCGGCTGATTGCCCAGCTTGAAATAATAGGCAGGACTGTGCGCGGAGGCATGGGCGGTTCCGTTTCCTGTTTTATCGTCCATCTGATAGCCCACACTTTCGAGGATGTCGATCTCGCCGCAGTAGGGCCAGCTCAGTTCGTCCACGTAGCTGTCGCCAAGGGTCCAGCCGGCCGACCAGTTTCCTTTTTTAGCGGGCACCTTGGCGCTGAATTCGATGCGTCCGTAAGTGAAGCTCACCTTCTCGCGGGTGGTGAGGCGGGCGGAAGTCCATTTGCCGTTTTCATCTTTGTGCGCCTCTATGATGAGGTGGCCATTTTCGATGCGGGCATTTTCGGGCTTCGCCCTTGTGTAGTACTGTAATTCGTGGTTTCCCCACCCCCAATCTCCGACGTCGTAGGTCCATTTGGTGGTGTCGGGAAGGCCTTCGGTGTCGAATTCATCGGCCCAAACTACGGTCCACTCTTCGCCGTCGGTGGCCTGCACCATATTGGTAGGTGTGGGAATGTGCGCTTTGATCAATTCGAATTCAAGTGCACCTATGCGCGCTGTTCCTTCTACGTGGAGCCGTATTTCGTGCTCGCCCGCGTTCATCGGACTTCCTGTTTTCACATGAGCAGCGAGTCCGTCGGCGACAGTGCTTTCGATGGCAATGTTTCCCGTAATGTTATAGGTACGGTCGTCCTTGTTGACGCGGTAGTCTTCGATCCACATCACTGTTTCTGTGTCGCCAGCGCCGGTACTGCTGATGCGATAGCGCCCGGCTTCCGGAATTATGACGGCGTAGTCGAGCCAATGTTTTCCTGTGTCGGTCACGGCTACCTCGCCGTTTTCGGTTTCCATTCGTTCAGCACTTCCGTGAAAATCGGTGAAATCAGCGCCTGCGATCACGACCACATTTTTCGCGGAAGCGGAGTCTGCAACTTGAACTTCGCCCTCATTTTCGTCTGAAGGAGCCGTGGTACATGCACCGAAAATTGCCGCTGCGATGGGCAGCTGAATGGCACAAAGGTATTTTATTGAATTTCTCATTTCACAAGGAGTTCTTCGAGTTCTTCGAGGGTTCGTCCCTTGGTTTCGGGCACTTTCCAAATAATGAATATAAGTCCGAGGACGGCAAAAATACCGTAGAGCATGAAGGTGATGGAGCTACCAAAAGTCTCCAGTTCCCAAGGGAATACGAGCTGCACGCCGAAGCTCACCGCCGAGTTGACCAGGCCCACAAAAGAGATGGCCAGACCGCGGATCCAGATCGGAAAAAGTTCAGAGAAGAGGACCCACATCACAGGACCAACACTGATGGCAAATGAGGCCACAAATCCAAGTATTGAGTATGAGCATTGAATTCATGGTGACCGCACCTGTGATGAGCTGTGACTCATAAGTCTTGGCCGTGGTCTCACCCAGCTTGTCGCGCATTGCTTGCTTGAATGACACGTCGTCACTAAAAGTTTGGTTGAGCAGCGGTGCGAGCTGCACACGGTCTATTTCGACGGGAAGTTCCTTCACTGACTCATCTGTGAGGGTGTAGCTCGCAGAGTGAAATCCGTAAGCGAGCAGGAACATGCACACTGTAATTCCCGAAAGGCCAAAGATCAGGAGTGGCTTTCGACCGAGTTTATCGATCAGCGAGATGGCGATCAGGGTAAAAACCAGATTGATCAGCCCCACATAAATGGCTTGCGAGAAGGAGGCATCCGTGCCGATGCCCGACTGTTCGAAAATCATGGGGGCGTAAAAGAATACGGAGTTGATTCCTGTGATTTGCTGCAGAACCCCGATAACTAAACCGATGGTGAGCACCAGGCGCAGGGCCGGCTTGAAAAGGGTTTTGATCGGTGTTTTCTCTTTTTTGGAGGTATCGGCCATGCTGTCCTTCACCGATTGGATGATGTTTTTTGCTTCATCTGCGCCACATGAGCGGGTCATCACTTTTAGCGCCTCGTCATATCGCCCTTTCATGGCCAACCAACGCGGGCTACTCGGCACGGTGAACAGACCGAGGAAATAAAAAAGAGCAGGAATGGCTTCCACCCCGAGCATCCAGCGCCAGTTGTATTCGCCGAATTTTAAATTTTGTGCCCAGGTGGCATCTGATTTTCCCCACTTTAATATGAGGTAGTTAGTAAAGAAAGCTGCCGAGATCCCCAGCACGATGTTGAGCTGGTTGAACGATACCATCCGACCGCGAAGGCCCGGAGGCGATATTTCTGCTATATACATCGGCGCGATGATCAGCGAGGCACCTACGCCGATGCCACCTAGCATGCGGGCGATGATCAAAAACGTAAAGCTCGGCGCCATGGCCGATCCGATGGCCGATGCCATGTAGAGCAATGAGGCGATTGTCAGGATCTTTTTGCGCCCCAACTTATCACTCAGGGGCCCTGAAATCAGCATAGCCAAAGTCGCGGTGAGGGTCAGGGAACTTACGGCCCAGCCCAATTCTAATTTGGTCAGCTCAAACTCGAGTTCAATAAACTTGTTGACCCCCGAAATTACGGAGGCATCAAAGCCCATAAGAAATCCCCCCAGTGCGACAATAAGTGCTGTGAGTACCACAAAACGATTGGTTTTAGAACCTTCGTATGGGACTTTAACCGGTTTTCCGGTCTCTACCTTCGTTGGCGTTTCGGTCTTCATTTAATTTGATGGGTTGATTTTAAAGTGAGCGTGTCGATTGGCGTTGCTGTCACTGCCGATCCAAAGGTCGAAATCACCCGGCTCGGTGACCAACTTCATTTCGCGGTTGTAAAAGGCCAACTCGTCTGAGTGCAGATTGAAAATCACTGTTTTTGTTTCTCCGGGTTCCAGCCATACTTTGCGAAAACCCTTTAACTCTCGCACAGGTCTCGAAATACTCCCGAAGCGGTCGCGGATGTAGAGCTGTGCTACCTCTGCGCCTCGCTTTTCACCGACGTTGGTAAGGTCTACATAGACTTCTATGCCCTCACCGATTTTAAATTCGTGCGCTGAGAGGCGCACCTCGCCGTAGTGAAAACGGGTGTATGAAAGTCCGAATCCAAAAGGGTAGAGGGGTTCAAATCCCGCATCCATGTGAAAGGAGGTATTGCCCACAGAGGTCTGCGGAGCACGCCTCGGAATGTCGTCGATGTAGGTGAAAGAATCGTGCGTAGCGGGTTTACCCGATAAGCGGTGGTTGTAGTAAATCGGAATTTGGCCCACGTGCTTCGGAAAGGTCACGGGTAGCTTTCCCGATGGCGCGGTATCGCCAAAGATCACATCTGCAATGGCAGGCCCTCCCATGGTGCCGGGGTGCCAGGCGTATAGCATGGCGTTGGTGTAGTGGCGCGTTTGGTCAAGGGTCAGGGGCCTCCCGGCCATGATGACGAGGATGGTGGTTTTACCCAATTTAGAAATCTCTGAGAGCAATTCGTTTTGTGCGCCAGGCAGATCAATGTCGGCGCGACAATGGGCCTCGCCACTCAGAATGGCTTCCTCGCCCATAAACATGATCACGGTTTCCGACTTTTCGGCAGCCTCAAGGGCTTCTTTAAAGCGTTTTCGGTCTTTACTCCTGCTGGTTTCGAGACCTCGCGCCACGTGTATGTTTGCTTTGCCCTTAAGGCGTTCATGAATAGAGAGCAACGGGGTTTGGCACCAGGATTCTACCCCGTCAAAAGTCCAGGTTCCCATCTGCTCATGCCCGTCGTCGGCCATCGGGCCAATGATGGCCACGTTTTGAAGTTCGTCCGCATTTAGCGGGAGTACGTTGTAATCGTTTTTGAGCAACACAATGCTTTCGAGCGCTGCGGCTTTAGCCGTTTCCAGATGTTCCGTGTTTCCCTTTTCGGGAAAATCGGCGGGATCCGTGAAAGGGTGCTCGAAAAGTCCGAGGTCAAACTTTACCCGAAGGATGTTGCTGACGAGCTCATCAATGGTCGCAACGGAAATTCGTCCTTCCGCCACCAAGGCTTCAATGTTGTAGAGGTAGGTTTGACTGGCCATTTCCATATCAACGCCGGCTGTTACTGCTTCATAAGCAGCTTCTTTCTCGTTTTCCGAAAAGCCGTGTGTCATTAGTTGTATCACCGAGTCCCAGTCACTAACCACAAACCCGGGGTATTTCCATTCTTCGCGCAGTATTTTGCGCGTTAGAAAGGCATTGCCCGTGGCGGGTATGCCGTTTACATCGCTAAATGCCGTCATAAAGG
>JAIVHQ010000146.1:1035-6186 GCA_020200995.1 Flavobacteriales bacterium | reverse complement strand
GCTCGGAATAAAAACTTTTTGCGACTTCGACGGTAACTTCCGATTCGGCGATATTCCTGCGGGAGAATACACCGTTGAAGTGCAATTCGTAAGTTACCAATCAGCTTCCTTCAAAGAGGTAGAGGCAGGCGCCGATGGCAAGCAGCACAAATTTGTCCTGAACTCCTTTTGATCTCTTGCCGCTCAGGCATTATTTTATAGATTATTTGATTGTCTTTCAAGTTGTTGTACTCACATCAAGCAGTGAGCCGCAACATTTTTTGGTTAAATTCGTTCAATGTTACCTTAATGTTACCAAAATATTATCGTATCTTTAACCAGAAATTTTAAGACTATGAAAACTACATTTTTAATCGTTGCGAGCTGTATAATTACATTTTCAGGATATTCACAGCAGGCCGCCGATAGCGAAAACATTGACTCCGGAAACCTCATTGCAATGGAGTTGGGAGACGTTGAATATTATATGGACAAAGCCAGTTACCACCTCGATGAAGAAGGTGTGGCTTCAGGTAAAGTAATTTCCTTTTACGATTCGGGATCGCTTGAAGAAACAGGATATCTCGTTAAGGGAAAACGAAGCGGCAACTGGAATAAGTACGACGAGGAAACGGGAAGCAAGACCTACGAAGCCCATTACATAGATGGTTTGAAGCACGGCTCATGGAAAGTTTGGGATGCAAACGGAGTGTTGAGAATAGAATCCTACTATGACAAAGGAAAGCGTGCGGGCACCTGGAAAATGTTTGACGAAGAAGGTAACTTATTCGAGCAAAAACAATATTGATCATTAAGTGGCAATACCCACTATGAAATTAAAAAGCCCTTCGAATTTTCGAAGGGCTTTTTTAATTATCATCGGAGTCACTCACCCGATTGTTTCACACTTCACATCGCCTGGAAAATTGGCCTGTCGTGGCGCCATCAAAATTTATGATTTACGCTCAGGCTAATTGCAGTGCCTGGTGTAAAACGGGTAAAGGGCTTGTCCTCTGTTTCAAATGCCTGGTAATTTATCTCCATCACATCATTTAGGATGTTGTTGATCCGAAAGTCTATGGTCGTTCTTTGGTCCTCACCAATGCTCTTCCTTGTTGTAGTCCAGACCGGCATTGATCACATAGGGTGATTGTCCCGCCATTTGTCGTGTGTCTTTGAGATTTTGACCCTCTTTCTCATAGGTGAGCCTAGAGTTGAATTCGCGGTCGGTCATGTCAATGACCGACTCTACGAATGTAACATTCGCGCTCGCGCCAAAATCTTCCAAAAAAGGACTAATCCATTTAAAGTTTTTGCGCAGTTCAATCTCTACCCCGTAAAGCTCTCCCTGACCTACGTTTCGCGGCTGAAATTCGGTGCTTGTTTGCTGCTCGGGAATACGCACCAATTCGATGGGATTGTTGAATGATTTATAGAATCCGCTCACTGAAAACAGCTGCCCGTTTTTTTGAAACAACTCCCAGCGGAGGTCCAGGTTGGTGATATTGGTCTCAACCAGGTTGCCGTCCCAATCGGAGTAGGGAAACAGGGCTCCGTTAAAAATCCTGTTGGTGATCGGGTCGAGGATCTGGGCAAAAGACAACTCTTTAAACGAAGGTCGGGCAATGGTTCGACTTGCAGATGCCCTGATGTTTTGATTTTCATTCAATGAATAGATCAGGTTAACCGACGGAAAGAAATCGACCGTCTCGAGGACCCTGTCGTTATCCAGGTTGCGTCCGTTTTCGAGGTCGCCGTTGGCAAAACTCTGGTCCCGACCTGTGTGGTTTTGCACGAAGGATTCCATGCGCACCCCCAGCACAGTTTTCAGGTTGGGTAGTAGCTCTGCCTCGTTGGACACATAGAACGAAGTTGTTTGGGCATTTGATTGGTAGGCGTTGGTGTTTGGCACGCGGTTGCCCGATTGAAAATAAACACTGTTCGGGCTGTTGGGATATATATTTTCGGGGTTCAACAGGTTTTCAAATTCGAGACCGTTCCAGCTCTGATTGCCGAAGAATTGCATGTCGTACGTCAGGATCTCATAATCTCTGTCCTTATACACGTAACCTGCGCCGAATTTGAGTTTGGCATCGGCACCATTAAACTTGTAAGAACGCGTGAGATCCACCCGTGCGGGTAAATTTAATTCACTCAGCGAACGCCAAATCCTCACCGGGTTACCTCCCGCACCCGCAATAAAACTGGTATCAACCGCGGTGGTTGTGAAAGCAGCCCTTCTGATGTCGGGGTCGGTGCTGGTCGAGAACGTCGGCGAGATTCGCCAGTCAAGTTCCCATTGAGAATTAATCACGTGCGAGCCGTTTACAAGCACATTACTGAGCGACCGCTGTTCGTACTCAATGTTGTTGGTGGTTGCGAGGTAACCCGATTGCCCCACAGCTTCCCCGTCGTTGTCCACACTAAATTCAGCCGCCCTGCCTTCCCCGCTTTGCAGGTGCATCACGCTGAGCCTCAATTTTGATTTGTTGGTTTTGTAAGCTACACCCCCCATTAACCCAACGAGAACATTCTCCTCACTCAGTTCGCCGTTCTGAATGGTCGCATAGCGCATTTCATTACGCGTCGGGTCAATGAAGCGCTGATATTCGCCGTAAACCATATCGTCATAGTAGCGGTAATCCTTCGAGTAAGAAAGTCCTACGGTGTATCCCAATTTGGCATTCTTCGCTTTGGCTTTTTCACCTTGCAGTATTTTTTGGTCCCCGTAGGCGAAGCTGCCGCTGTAATTCATCAGGCTCGTTTTGCGTTGGACATCCATGTCGGGGTTAAAGCTGCGAACGAAATCGTTCACCTCATCGGGGGAATTTCCGCTGATGGGCGTGGGGATATTGGTTGAATTCGCACCGGCGGGAAGGGCCCGGGTGCCATCATCGAATCCCAGAAAGTCTGTGCTACTCCCTTCAGAGCTCAGGTGGTTGCTGTTGAAGTGCATCGATGGGTTGAAAGTCACGCCAAATGACACATTGCCTGACCGCTCCTCCGGAAATGCCTTGGTCTCAATATTGAGAATCCCTCCGGTAAAATCTGCCGGCATATCAGCAGTGAATGTTTTGCTCACCATAATGTTGTCGATGAGGTTGCTCGGAAACATGTCCATCTGAAGGCTGTTCTTGTCGGGGTCAAGTCCGGGAATGTCCATGCCGTTTAGGGTAGTCTTAGAGTACCTGTCGCCCAATCCTCTGATGTACACATATCGACCTCCTTCGATCGACACACCCGTAACGCGTTTTGCAGCTTCTACAGCAGTGGCATCGCCGGTCATCCTCATTTTGGCGGCTGATATTCCATCCATCATGGACGCTGATTTCTTTTTGATCGAAAGCAAGGCCACCTCATTATTTCTGACAGCTTCAGCAGTAATCACGACTTCGCCCAGTTCGAGGTTGTCCTGCGTCATGCGGATATTTTGAAGAAGCGTTACTTCCGAAGCCTCCACGGTGACTTCTGAGATTGTTATCGACTTGAAGGTGATGTACGATATTTGCAAATCGTAAGTGCCCGGCGCCAGTTCGATTGAAAACTCGCCATCCAAATCGGTAATGGCTCCCTTCTGGGTGCCTGCTACCACGACATTCACACCTATGAGGGTCTCGCCCGTGGCGTCTTCAATGATGGACCCTCGGACAATGCCCTTTTGTGCGAAACCAACGGATACAGTTAAGAGTAAAAACAGGGTGAAAAGATTTTTCATTTCGAACGATAAAAAATTAGAAAAGACCCGGCAATATGTTGTGCCGGGTCTTTGAGTACTTAGTGATGATTCTTCAGTTTATTTTGATTCAAAAAATCAAAGTCCTGACATGGCACCTGCCTGTTTAGTCCAGGTCCAATTGAAGCCGATGTTGGTGTAATTCACCACACCCAAATTGTGAGAAACGCGGTTGATGAGCTGTCCTTCAACTAAATCAACGAAGTAGATGTTCTCGAGGTCTACCACTGAGTTGTCGTCGGTATTGATCACATCTTCAGTAATGCGGCCTTCGTATGACATTTTAACGGAACCGTTTGTGATCACATGTCCGTCAACGAAAGATCCTTCGGGGCCATCGAGCTCAAAAGCGTGGCCTGTTACACCAATTACAACAAAGTTATTCAGCGTTCCTGACCACGACTGGTCGGTGTCGATTCCGTCATCATTACAGTTCCAAACTACAACGTTGCTGGTATTGACTGTTCCGCCGAACCATTCTACACCGTCGTCTTGGTTGGCGACAACCTCGATGTTCTCAACGATAGTTCCGGATCCTACACCACCAAGTGTAAGGCCGTTGATCTCGTTGCCTGCACCAATGTTGGAACCTCCGTGGCGAATCGAGATGTATCGAATCACGCCTGAGTTGTCTGCGGGTTGATTACCGCCGTACAGTCCGTTGGTGTCAGAAGTGGGGATACCTTCGATCTGTATTTCAGAAACGTCACCATTGTCATTACTGGCTGAAATCGGGGCACGTCCCAAAACAATAACACCACCCCAAAGGCCTGCGATGTTGGGGTCGAGGTTAGGGCTTGCGAAATTGCCTGAAGCTATATCTTCAGGGGTCATTTCGTCTGCCACTGAAGTGAAAATGATCGGAGCTTCGGGTGTACCGTCAGCGATCAATGTTCCGCCTCGTGCTACGAGCAGCGCTGTTGCATTGGGACCTGATCCGGCTTCTCCCTTGATGATTGTACCAGGCTCGATGGTCAGTGTTACATCTTCCACTACTGTTACCCTTGTACCGAGTTGGTATACATTATCGCTGGTCCAGGTGGTATTCGATGTGATGTTCGAATTGATCACAATATTGCCCGATTCAGGTGGGGTTGTGGGCGGGGTGTCATCTTCATCGTCGTCGTTGCAGGATACCAAAAGCACCGAGGAGGCGGCGAGAAGTACCGAAAAGGTTTTGAGTTTGTTTAAAGTGTTCATTGCTGAAGTGTTTTTTGTTGATTTGATTTGAATGCAAATAACGCTGCTCTATGTCATCGCGATGTGAAGTGTAATTGATATTAGGATTAAGATCGTGTTCACTTAATGTTAAGCACCTCGTTACCCCTCGCTGCGGCCGCGCTGATCGCCTGTTTTTCGCTTCACCGTCATTCCCTGTGCGGCTTGTAGGTGTTTACCGGCTTTCGCCAAAAATCAAAAGAGGGGAGCCTGTTCAGCCG
>JAIVHQ010000146.1:0-1027 GCA_020200995.1 Flavobacteriales bacterium | reverse complement strand
AACCGCCTCCATTCAACCCGAAGAAATCTTACCTTCGATACCTTATTAAAGGAGTTACAATTAACAGTGAAGTAACACACGGCCTTTTCAATACCTTTACTTTTGCGACACCAAAGTTGAAACACGGAGCTTTATGGCACAAAAGAAAAAAATTCTTCTCGTCGACGATGAACCGGACATCATTGAACTGATTTCCTACAACCTGGAGCGAGAAGATTACGACGTCCGCACCGCCGACAACGGCCGTGATGCCATTGAGATCGCGCGGGAATTTCTCCCCGACCTCATCCTCCTCGACGTTATGATGCCCGAGATGGACGGCATCGAAACCTGTGCCGAGCTGCGTGAACACGCCGAACTCCGAAACGCCATCATCGCCTTCCTCACCGCCCGCGGCGAAGATTATTCGCAGATTGCCGGTTTTGACGCCGGTGCCGACGACTACATTTCCAAACCTATCAAGCCGCGTGTATTGCTTTCGCGAATTCAGGCGCTTTTGCGCAGGCAGGGCAGCTCCGCTGATTCCGATTCGGTGGAGCACGCAGGGGGCATCTCCATCGACAAGGAAAAGTACATTGTGATTCACAAAGGCACCGAGCTCAACCTTCCCAAGAAGGAATTCGAACTCCTGGCCCTCCTCATGAGCAAGCCGGGCCGGGTGTTCACCCGCGAAATTATCCTCAACACCATTTGGGGCAACGACGTGGTGGTCGGCGACCGCACCATCGACGTGCACATCCGAAAGCTCCGCGAGAAAATCGGAAACGAGATTATCAAAACCGTAAAGGGCGTCGGCTATAAATTCGACCATAAATGACGGGGCGTTCTCCGCGCGATATCGCCTTCCTCACGGCCTTGTTTGCCGCGGTCGTTGTCGCGGGAATCATCTGCGGATCGGCCCTCGTTTTTCGCGGTACCATCGAGTGGTTGGAGGTTATTTTTGTGTTTGTACTCACCTTCGCCACCGCTTGGCTAATCTTCTACAAAGCCCTTCAGCGGTTCATCTACGACAAGATCAAGCTCATTT
>JAIVHQ010000017.1 GCA_020200995.1 Flavobacteriales bacterium | reverse complement strand
CATCCATAGGTGTAAGTTAAGAAAAAAGAAGGGGGCCACAGATCACAAGACTTGTAAATCGTGCTGCCAAATAGATATCTACATTCAGCTCCCCGGATTGTCAAACCAATTCCAATGCGATGCTGATCCCTTGACCAACACCGATGCACATGGTGGCAATTCCTTTATGGGCTTTTCGGGCTTGCATTTCCAAGGCCAAGGTTCCCGTAATTCTGGCTCCGGACATGCCCAATGGGTGGCCCAATGCGATGGCTCCTCCATTGACATTGACCCTTGGGTCGTCGAAAGCTATCCCCAACTCTTGCATACAGGCCAAAGCCTGGGCTGCAAAAGCCTCGTTAAACTCATATAAATCAATATTCTCATCGTTCAAGCCTGTCCTTGCCCATAATTTCCGGGTAGCGGGCACAGGACCAATTCCCATGATTCCGGGAGGCACTCCTGCCACAGCACCAGACACAATCCTAACCAAAGGGCTTAGTTTATGCGCTTTCATAGCTTTTTCGGAAGCCAAGACCAAACAAGCAGCACCATCGTTGATTCCAGAGGCATTGCCGGCGGTGACTGTCCCCTCTTTTCGAAAAAGGACGGGTAGTGTACCTAATTTCTCTAAACTCGTACCAGCCCGGGGATGCTCATCTTGGTTAAAGACAATTTTATTTTTTCCAATCTTCACTTCCATGGGGAGAATTTCCTGAGCGAATCTCCCATTTGTCCGGGCTGCAGCATAATTTTGTTGTGAATTGAATGCAAATACGTCTTGGTCAGAACGACTGATGTGATACATTTCAGCCACATTCTCCGCTGTCTCAGGCATACTGTCTGAGCCGTAAAGGGAATCCAATGCCGGATTGATAAATCGATACCCCAGTGTGCTGTCCTCAATGCTCATATTTCTAGAGAAAGCAGTATGTGCCTTGGGAATGATAAAAGGCGCTCTCGACATACTCTCCACTCCTCCCACAACCAATAACTCAGCATCTCCGGATTTAATCATCCGGGCTCCCGTTAAAATCGCATCCATACCCGAACCGCAAAGTCTATTGACTGTTCCACCGGGAATGCTTGTTGGTAACTCTGCCAGCAAAGATGCCATGCGGGCCACGCTGCGGTTATCTTCTCCTGCTTGATTGGCACAGCCGAAAATCACATCATCAATGGCTGCCGGATCCAAATCGGGAAGGGCAGCCAAGGTTCCTTTGATCACCGCTGCGGCTAAATCATCCGGCCGAACACCTGAAAGCGATCCTCCATATCTTCCTATGGCGCTTCGTTTATATGAGCATATATAAACATCTTGCATCATATAGCTCACCCTTGATGGGCTTTTTTGGTCTTTTCGTTCAATAACCTCAAGGCCTCTAACTCCTCCAACTCCGGAGCCTCAGTAACGGCAACTTCTTCACTAAATCGTACCTTCCATCCGGTATTCTCCTGAATAGTCTCACGGGCAACACCGGGATGAATGGACGTCACGATAAATTCACCGGTGGCTTCTTCTGTCTCCATGATACATAGGTCTGTTATAATCTTGGAAGGACCGCTCGTTTGTAAGCTCATGGCTTTACGCTGACCAGGACCATCACCATGACCAAAAGAAGTGATAAAATCTACCTTGTCCACAAAGGCCCGGGTGGATTGCTTCATGATCACATAAATGGTGTGGCAGAAAGCAGCAATTTCCGGAGCCCCTCCACCTCCGGGCAAACGGACTTTGGGTGTGTGGTAATCTCCCACTACGGTGGTATTGATGTTCCCAAATTTATCAATCTGAGCTCCGCCTAAAAAGCCTGCTGTGATCCGCCCTCCCTGTAACCAATAGCTGAACATTTCAGGTACAGATACCGTGGTCAATGCTGTCTCACACAATTCTCCATCACCGATAGAAAGCGGCAATACATCCGGTTTGGTTTGAATAGTTCCGGATTCATAAATCAACGTAATATCGGGGGCATGCGTCAATCTGGCCAGATTACAGGCCGCAGAAGGCAGACCAATTCCCACAAAGCAGACATCTGAATTTTTTAAAATCCTGGCGGCTACTACCGTCATCAATTCAGTTGAATTATATTCCATGTCCATTCGATTTTAGTGCGTTGAGCCATTCGGCAAACTTTTCTCTGTCTCTGGATATTTCTTCCCAGGCAATGTAGGCCTTGTTATCACGGCTGTAATATCCATGAGCATAACTCGGTTTGGCACCACCGGGCACATGTACCACTGCACTGACGGTCCAAGAAGGTAAGATCACAGCATTCGGGCCGGAAGGCTGCAACTCATCTACAATTTCTTCTACCGTAACTATGGCAGCCCTTGCGGCCAAAACAGCTTCTTTTTGCACGCCGACAATACCTTCCAAATAAACATCACCTTTCTTGGATGCTTTTTGGGCGTGAATGATGGTGACATCGGGACGGATAGCAGGTACAGATACCAATCTTTCACCGGTAAAAGGACATGAAATGATTTTAATAGACGGGTTGACTTTTGCCAAATCGGCCCCGTAATACCCTTTGAAAATCGCACAGGGCATATTAGATGCTCCGGCTGCATAGGCTGCTGCCATGGCTGCATGGGAATGTTCATCTACCTCCATCGGTTGTGGATACCCTTTTTCAATAGCTTCCCGTAGTCGAAACAACGAACCCACGCCTGGGTTCCCTCCCCAAGAAAATCTCAATTTCCTCACACAGCCTGCACCAATCAGTTGATCATAAATCATATCCGGGGTCATGCGGATCAGCTCCAAATCCTTGAAGCCCTGACGGATAATTTCATGTCCTGCCGCGAAGGGAATCAGATGGGTAAAACCCTCCATTGCCACAGTCGCACCATCAAAAAGATAGTTGGAGATGGCTTCTTGTAATGTTTGTATTTTTTTACTCATGGCGGATTAGAAATCGAAAAACACGGTTTCCTGCGCTCCCTGCATATGCAGGTTATCAAAATAAACCCTGGTATACACATGGCTCAATAATCCCCGCATAAACACAATCATATTGATGGCAGGGGCCAACCCGGGTTTTTCAGGAGCAGGAATACAGGTGGTAAACTCATACAGGTTACCTTCTACCGTCCCGGTCCCCATTCTGCCAATAGAAATAAATCCTTCGTGAGGCTCGGTTCGAAAAACACCCTCCTGATCAACCTGCCAGATTTCTATCATGGCATCGTCCACAGGTGCGCCATGAAGGTCGAAAACTCTGCCTTTTAAGAGAATTAAATCCTTGGAATTATGCTTGACATCCAGCAAAAACGGAGTCGCCAAACTTTTATGGTCAAATTTATATTGCTCCGGGGTAAGACCATATGCGAAATAGGGGCCTATGGTCTGGGATGGGGTTTGTCCTAGCTTATTCATTTTCAAAAGGGGTTGAATGGTTTCCTCTCAATACGATGTCAAACTGATAGCCTAACGCAAAACCTTCTTCGGTTAAATCAAGGTCAAAAGTTGAAATCAAGCGCTCGCGAGATTTTTCAGGAACAGCCAAATAAATGGGGTCATGGTCCAATAAGGGATCACCCGGAAAATACATTTGCGTGACCAGCCTCGTGCCGATGTTGGGTCCAAAGACACTGAAGTGTATGTGATTTGGTCTCCATGCATTGGGATGGTTACCCCAAGGATAAGCGCCCGGCTTGATCGTATAAAATTTGAAAACACCTTTATCATTGGTCACACATCTTCCCGCTCCGAAGAAATTGGGGTCGAGTGGTGCATGATGCTGATCTCTTTTATGGACGTACCTTCCGGCGGCATTCGCTTGCCACACCTCAATCAGGGTGTTTTTCAAAGGCTGTCCATTTTGATTCAGTACGCGACCACTTACCACAATACGCTCTCCTAAGGGTTCCCCATTTTTAATGCCGTTTTTTGTCAAATCGTGATCCAAAGGACTGACCGACTCCATTCCAAAAATAGGACCTGTACCGGGTTTCATCAATTCAGGTACTTCAATCAAAGGCTGCGAAGGCCCTCTGTAAATGGTGGATTTATAGCCTGGTGCTATCAAGGGAGGATGACTCTCCCAATCTCTTTTGTTTTCTGAGCTATTCATGATAGATACTGTTAGAGATTAAAGACTTTTTTTGCAATTCTAAATGCTGTATTGGCTGCAGGGACTCCCGCATAAATAGCTACATGCATCAACACTTCTTTGATATCTTCTAAGCTGGTACCCGTTTGTTGAGTGGCTTTGAAGTGCAAGACCAGCTCCTCCTCATGACCTAAACCTGCGAGCAGGGCAATCGTAATCATGCTGCGCTCTCTTTTGGTCAAATGTTCGGAAGACCAAACCTTCCCCCAGGCAGTTTCTGTGATGAATTGCTGGAACCCTTCATCAAAGCTTGTCTTGGCAGCTTCGGCATTGGCTACATGGGTTTCCCCAAGTACTGATTTTCGGGTGTGCATACCTTGCTTGTATAGTTCTGATTGGCTCATATTTTTGAAAGAAAATTTTGAATAATGGTACTTGTATGTGTCGGGTTATCAACGCAGGGTAAATGGCCTGAACCCGGAATGATGGTCAGTTGACATTCCTGCATCAATGCAGCAAAAGATGCTACCAAGGCTACAGGAGTAGACCGGTCTTCCGATCCCACGGCACAACAAACAGGTAATTTTAGTTCTTTAGCAATGGCTGTATAGTCAGCATCTCTGATGGCCTCACAAGCGAATGTATACCCCATGGCGTCCGCTCGTTGCAACATGTTTTCATACAAGGCGAAGGCCTCAGGCTGCCGGGTTTGATAGCTTGGTGCAAACCAATTGGTCAGGATCGTTGGGGCAACTGCTTTCATCCCTTGAGATTCAATTGCCTCAATTCGTTGAGTCCACCCTTCCTTTGTCCCAATTTTTGCGGCGGTATCCATAAAGATGATTCCTGCGAGTTTTTCAGGATAGCGCGCAGCAAAATCAAGGCTGATCAATCCACCAATGGAAAGACCTACTAGTACGATTTTTTCCAAACCAAGCTTAGCACAAAGTGCAGCCAGATCATCGACATACAAGGAAATACTGCCCTTATTTACTTTTCCCAAACTACTGAGACCGTGGCCTCTTTTGTCAAACCGCAAGGTGCTGTGTGCATTGCCCAAGGATTCCATGACTTGGTCCCAAATTCTGAAATCAGTCCCCAAGGAGTTGATAAAAACCAAGGTAAGGTCTTGTTCCCCTTGCTGAAAGGCGTAATGAAGTGTGACATCCTGAACACCGAACCCTTTCATATCAACACTCCCTTAATTTGATGGTATCATCGGCTAGTTTGACCCGATCGGGGCTATGTGCTGCCTGAATCCATTTTCTGGCCTGAAGATGATCCGCAGGCTTATTGATGGAGTCAACGGCTATCAGTTGATGCTCATGGAAATAGAAGACAGAAAACTTTTCTCCTGCCACATCTCCCCGAACGATGAGCTCATCGTAACCTTCAGAAAGACCCGCCATCTGCAATTTCAGGTTATACTGATGTGTCCAAAACCAGGGCACTTGATGATAGGCCGTAGGTTTTCCACAGATACTGGCAGCAATAACTTTGGCCTGATCTACTGCATTTTGTACAGATTCCAAGCGAACCATCTGCCCTTTTGCAAATGGATTGGGGTGCAGGGCACAGTCTCCGATGGCATAGATATTTTTTACAGATGTTTCGCAAAACTCGTTGACTTCGATTCCATTGCTACAGCGAATCCCCGCTTTTTGTGCAAGCGCTTGTCCCGGCAATACGCCAATACCGACTACTATCTTGTCAGCTTCGAGCGTATCTCCATTGCTAAGTGTAGCTGTCCAACGCTCCTCCTGATGAAGGGATTGTACCCCCGTACCGGTAAGCAGTTTCACACCGTATTCCTGATGCTTGGCTGCAAAATGCTCGCTTAATAAAGGAGGAAGTACGCGCTGCATCAAGCGGGGTTGATACTCTACCACCGTCACTTGCTTTCCGGATTTGGAAGCATAAGCGGCGATTTCCAATCCAATAAAGCCTCCACCAATCACCAATACATCCTGAACAGCTGCTTGATCCAAGGCTTGCTTGAGTTTGTCCGCATCTTTCATGCTTCGCAAATAGAGTGGCTCATCCTGACCAGTCACGGGAATCGGCAAGGTTCGATTGTAGGCGCCTGTGGCAAAGATGAGCGTATCAAATACATAGTTTCCGGAGTCAGCCTCCAATGTTTGATTTTCTGTATCCACTGAATGAACCACTTCTCCTAAGCGGAGTTCTACTTGATTCTTTTCGTACCAGGCTTCCGATCTGAACATGAGGCTCGGCTTCTGCTGAGAGCCATCCAAATAGCCTTTGGAAAGGGGTGGTTTTTGATACGGGAAATCAGCATCTTCTGAGAAAATACAGATAGATCCGCCAAAACCCTCTTCCCTTAGGGATGCCGCAGCCTGTATGCCGGCATGACCGGCACCGATGATGATTACATTCTTCTTCATGGATTGGGTGTCTTGGGTAGGAAACTTTATCCTGTCAACGGGCGCGCCCACTGACAGGATTAAGGCTATTATTGTTCTTGTGGAATTTCTACAATCAGTCCGTCCAAGGCGGCATTGATGCGAACCTGACAGCCTAAGCGGCTTCTTTCTGTACGGGGAGCAACTGCGCCTTCGAGCATTTCATCTTCTTCCTCTTCCATTTCAGGAAGTTTGTCCAGGAATTCATCACTGATGTAACAATGACAGGTTGCGCACATGCAAGAACCCCCGCATTCGGCAATGATTCCTTTGATGTCGTTTTGAACAGCACCTTCCATGATCGTAGCGCCCAAAGGCAGTTCTACTTCGTGCTTGTTTCCGTCTGAGTCGATGTAGGTAATTTGTGGCATATTTAAATTGTTTAAAATGTGTTATTTTCCGGTGGTCAATGGTAGCTTCACGGGAGATCTAAATGTGGTGGATGGATTCCAGTCCAGGTGTTCTGTACTGATATAGTATTCAGGGATTTTGGTGAAAAACTCACCCATGGCAATCGTGGTGATCATCCGCGCAAACATATTGCCTAAGCACAAGTGTACGCCTCCACCGAATCCCAAGTGACCTCTAGTGTTTCTTTCTAAGTCGTACACGTCCGGATTACGGAAAAACCGCTCATCTCTATTGGCCGAGCCATAACAAAGCATCACAAAATCTCCTTTTTTCATTTGCTGACCATGCATCTCCAAATCCTTGGTCAATACCCGCTTGAAACGCTGTGCAGAAGTGTTGTACCGGAGCGTTTCATCAATGGCCTTTGGCATCAGGCTCACATCCGCTGCTACTCTCCTGCGCGCATCCGGGAAGGTGGCCATATTGTAAGCCATCATCGAAAGAAAGCTGGAAAGTGACTCCACACCCGCGAGTATGATGGTGGCTGAGGTCATGATGATTTCTGCCTCTTCCAATTTATCTCCATCAATTTCCGCCAAAATCAAACGGGAAATCAAATCGTCTTTAGGATCAGCCCTACGTTGACGAACTACCTTCTCCACATAATTTGTCAAAAACTTAAATCCGGCGATGTGCTCCGGACCTTTCTGTCTGGTTTCCTGATCAGATTGGATGGAAAGAATCACATTCCTTCGTACCTCGTGGTGATCCTCGTCAGGCAGTCCCATCATGGCAAATAGAGTTCCTACAGTAATTTGACTGGAAAAATCCTTTACGAAATCAAACTCCCCTTTTTCCAGTACCTGATCCAAAACTTTCGTCACCAATTCCTTGGTTGGGTCCATCAGGTGCATCAGGTTATTTTTTGCAAAAGCTGATTGGATAAGTTTCCGCAAACGGTCATGACGGGGAGGGTCAGTAGTGCCCAGGGTTGAACCGGACCGTCCCGGAAGCTCGTCCACCAGATTTCCTTGGCTCGAAGAGAAGGTTTCCCATTCTACGCCTGCTCTTTTGATATCATCGTAGCGGGAAAAAATCCACATGTTGACATCATCCGACCAAAAACAAGGATGTTCATCCCGCAAGGTCTTGTAAAAGGGGAAAGGGTCGGCGTCCATGATTGGACTATATGGGTTAAACTGAAATTTCTTTTCGGTGATGTTTTCCATATGAATATGGTTTTATTGTTAAATGAATTGTTTTCCTCCATCGACTATGATGGTTTGCCCGGTGACATAAGCTGCCAGCGAACTGCTCAGGTACAAAACTGTACCCACGATATCCTCTGAAGTAGAACTTCTTTTGATGCTTCCTCTGTCCACGCCATAGGTAGCGGCATTTTCCATGATGGAAAGACTGGCTTCCGTAAGGGTAAAACCCGGAGCCACTGCATTGACATTGATATTGAATGGTCCACATTCCTTTGCTAAAGTCCTTGTCATTCCGATGACTGCTCCCTTGGAACTCACATAATGTGACCAATTGGGCGATCCGGACATGAAAGTGGCAGAACTGATATTCACTATTTTACCACCAATTTTCTTCATGTAAGGAAAACAAGCTTTGGCCAGCAACCACGGGCCCTTGATGTTGACTTGCATCACCTTGTCCCACTCTTTTTCAGTAATCTCGTAGAAGGGTGCTCTGCTTAGATTTCCGTACATGGCGGCATTATTGACCAAAACATCAATAGATCCAAAGCTTTGATGAATACTTGCCACTACCGCTTCCACTTGAGCCGCATTGCTTACATCCATGGCATAGGCCGTAGCAGATGCCCCAAGTTCAACCGCGGTCTTCTGTGCTGCTTCCAAATTAATGTCACAGATGGCCACTTGAGCGCCTCTTTCTACAAAAGCTTCCGCAAACGCCTTTCCTAAACCAATGGCAGCACCTGTGATGATGACTGTTTTTCCTTTAAAATTTAAATCCATCACTGCTTGATTAATTTACCCGCGTTCATTTCAGTGTAAGCGATTTCCAAAAGGGATTTTGCCAACCATTTTCCTTGTGCAGTAAGTAATTTTGGTAAAACATGTCCATCCAAAATTTCCAGGACCTCTGCCTTTCCGATGTCGAACCACTTTCCAATGGTGGTGATGCCATGAGGGGTATACCTCCATAGCTTATCTGCATCCTTTACAATGGAATCCTCCAAGGAACGAGCGTCTGCAGTGGTATCGTGTCCGTCTATAATGGCCGTTGCCTGTGCAATGAACTCCCGGGAATAACCATGTTGCTTCAAAAGCGCTGAGGCGATTTCCACCCCATGCAATTCATGTGCACGGGTCAATTCAGGATACTGATTATTAGGACCAAAGGCCTTTAAGATTTTATCTACCGGAATTTTACTCCACCCTGTATCATGCAGCATCATCGCCAATAAACACACCTCTTCAGCAGCTTCGGGATACCATTGAAGGAGCAACTTCACCAGTTGGTAGGAATGTAGGGTATGCACATCGTTATCTCGCACATCGAGGTGATGTTTGGCTGAATTCCAAATCGCTACATGGGAGGCGTTTAAGATTTCCATTTCAATAATTCAGGTAAATAGTTTTCAATTCTGTGTATTCTTCCAATCCATGAATACCCTTTTCACGGCCTATACCACTTTGTTTCATACCTCCAAAAGGGACCGAGTGATAGGAGCGTTGTATGTTATTCACCCAAACCGAACCTGCTTGCAATTGCTCTGCAATGCGCAAGCCTGTTCCGATATTGGCGCTGAAGATGTAGGCAGCTAATCCATATACCGAGGCATTGGCCTCCTGCACCGCCTCCTCCAAATCATCAAAAGCCGCTATGCCAATGACAGGACCGAAGGTTTCTTCCCGCATAATTTTCATCTCGGGCGTGGCATCTGAAATCAGAGTAGGTTCCAAGAAAAAACCCTTATCGTAGATTCCTGCGGTTCTGCGCTTGCCTCCTGTCAGGATGCCGGCACCCTTACTTTGGGCATCCTCGATTTGCCCGTAGGCATTGGCATAGATCTTCTCATTGATCATGGGACCTAAATCGCAGGTGTCTTCTATGCCCAATCCAAGCGTCAACTTGTTGGTGGCTGCCTGCATTTTTTCGCAGAAAGCAGGGTACAAACTTTTATGAACATATACTCGATTTACCCTATAGCAAAATTGTCCTGTATTTGCAAAACCATGTTTGACAATGGCAGGAACTGCGATATCAAGGTCGGCATCTTCACAAAGAATGGCAGGAGATTGTCCGCCCAATTCCAATGTTACACGCTTGTGCGTCCGAGCGGCTACCCCTGCGATATGGGCTCCTGTGGAAGTACCTCCGGTGAAGGCAATTTTAGCAACCCCCGGATGGGACACCAAAGCATCTCCGATTTCGTGACCATAGCCTGTGATGACATTGAAAACACCCGCAGGATAACCCGCTTCTTCAAAGCAAGCCACCAAAGCTAAAGTGCTCAAAGGGGTATCTTCAGAGGGCTTCGCCACCAAGGTACATCCCATTACCAAGGCTGCTCCCATTTTAAAGGTGAGCAGGGTAATCGGATAGTTGAAGGGGGTGATCGCCACCACTACACCGATGGGCTCTCTCGTTACCAAAACCTTTTCTCCCGCTACATTGGTCAAGGGGAAATAACCTTTCATGCGCAAAGCTTCTTCCGCATAGTAGTCCAATAATTCAGCACTTCGGTTGATCTCATGTACACAAGCAGTGAGCGGTCTCCCTAACTCCAATGAAAGTTGCCTCCCAATTGCAGCACTGTGCTTGCGCATCGCTGCTGCAAGTTTCTTTTGAAGGGAAACCCTTTCCTGCATAGGCCTCTGCTTCCAACTTTCAAAAGCCGAAGAAGCTGCCTCCACTGCTGCCTGTACGTCCTCTACGCCCGAGCGACAAACAGTATCGACTACCGTGCCATCCGCCGGGTTAAGAACCTCTATACTCGCTTGGCTGTGAGAAACGGATTGTCCGTTGATATAATTTTTCATTCTCATATTACATCTGAGAGCAAAAGTGTTCGAGTGATGGTCAATTCTCTTTTGGCAATAGCAATGGATTCGGGAAGGTGCAATTGTTCGATATTGGTATCTTCCAAGCGCTGTGCATATTGAGAAGGTGTCATTTTAAACCACGTACAGGCAACACTAACTCCGGTCACCGCAAACCTCCATAGCTTATCCGCATCCCGAACGATTTCATCCTCTCTGGATTTAGCAAACTTGCGGGTATCATGCCCATCGATAATGGTACATACCTTTTCAATGAAATCCTCATTGTAGCCAAGCCCTGCCAAGAGTGGCTTCGCATATTTGACTCCTTCTGATTCGTGTAAGTAGCGAACATCCGAGGTCAATAAATCAGGACCTGAAAAACCTTTGGCGAAGATTTCTTCCTCATCAATGGCATACCACCCAATATCATGCAGGATGATGCCTGCTGCGACTACCTCATGATTTACTTCAGGGTAATGCTCCAGCAATTCAAGCGCGAAGCGATAGGAGAGGGGTATGTGCACGTCGTTTTTACGGACGCGCATATACTTTTCTGCTGCTTTAAAGATAGCCGCATAAGCCGGCTTATGGAGGGGATGAACCATCATGCTTCGACTAATTCTTCCAAAACTTCTACCGTTCCTTTTCCTCCGTCTACCCGTATTTTCATACCGGTTTTGATTTGGGTAGAAGCAGAACCTGTTCCGGTCACTGCCGGCAGTCCATATTCTCTACAGACAATGGCTGCATGGGACATCATACCACCGATATCTGTTACGGTAGCTACGATTTTGTTGAAAACAGGAGCCCAGCTTGGAGCAGTCACCCGCGTCACGAGAACTTCTCCTTGTTTCAGTTGATCGAGTTCGGATGCGTCGTTGATAATTCGGGCATAGCCTTCTACCAATCCGGGTGATGCCGGCATTCCTTTCATGTGGCCGGTTTTTTCATCCCCACCCAACCAAGACTCTACAGCCTCCGTGGTAATCCCCCAAAGCATAATGGTGAATGGTTCCGTCACCACTTTCGGAGGATTGTTGAATGCCGGTTGAGGCGGTGCAGTCGCTAGTGCATCCACAATTTTCTTTCTTCGGGTAATTTCTTCTTGCAATACAGCAGGTCCTACTGCCGGAACACCTACTGCCCAGCTATTGCCATAGTCAAATAAGATTTGAAGAATTTCTTCTCTTCGGAAGTAGTACATATCTGATTCTTCTTTCCAGAACCCTTGTTCTTTCAGCATGCCGCTGAGTTCACGGGTTTTTTTCCAGAAAACTCCCATGGCCCAATGCTCAATGTAAAAATTATGATTTTCAACATACGGGAAGACCACTCTCGCCAATCCCAATTTGCCTTCAAAAACCTCTCTCGCCTCATCATCCAAGGATTCAGCGTATTCTGCAGTGATGCGGTCGCGCTCGGCTTCCAATGCTTGGGTAGGCCTGTCTATGACTTCGCCTCTTTGGAGTTTTTCTACGTAGTTTTTCAAATAGCCGTAAGGAATATCCAAATGCTCTATCCAATACTTATCCGAGGAATAGAAACCATTGCCTGATGTATAGTTAAACCAAGGATGCTTGGCTTTTTCCCAAGCCTGTAGCCAATTACCACCGTTTTCCTCTAAGGCGATGCAACGCAAGGCTTCATTGACATCCTTTTTCTCAAAGCATTTCTCCAGACCAAAGGAAATAGCAAGCTTGGCTAACTTTTTCAATTCATCATCCGGTCTGAATAAATCCACATCTATGCCTTGTACCATTTTGGCTACAGACAAATCAGGGATTCCAGGGAATACTTCTTTGCAAAAGCCAAAGAAATCTAAGTAAGCGGCATATCCCAGGTTCAAAAACTCAAAGTGATATTGCCAGGTTTCATAGCAGAGAGAGATAAGCTTATTGTAATCATTGATCATTTGGAAAGTTGGATCTAAACCCACTCCATCTTTGATAACCTGCATATCTACACGCTCAGGAAGCGGCTCAAAATGAATATTTTCCATGTCATCAATCACGCGCTTGACTTTCTTGTGCCAGTTTTCGAGCAACTCGTCTTGAATTGTATTGGGAAAGACATTTGACGGCAAACTCAACCGTCATGGCATCGAATGGCTTGAAGACATTCGGCCAGTGTTGGGAATCACAGAAGAAGAATTTCTCTTCCTCCTGCGCTTTTAATTGCTCTTGAAATACGAGGAAATAAGGATACAACTCTTTCCAACCTTCAGATCCTTCCGGCGCTGCATGCTCGTATGGACTGATGAATTTTTTCTTACTTGAGGTCATAATGGTTTGTATTGTTTGGGGTTATGTTATTTTTTTTTCGCACTCAGGGGGTTAATCAGCGAACCTACCAATCCCTGCATTCCGGACATGTAGTGCTTCTTGGTTTCTGTTTTCTTGTTAGACCAAACGGTCTCCGGTCTCGATTGTAGCAATGTGAAAGCATCCTCACCTTCGGCATCCGCATCCAAGGCCCATTCGATGTCCTGAGGACAGCCGTAATGTTTTTCGATTCGCTTGGCAATTTTGCTGATGTAGATCAACTCGTCTCTATTGAGGCAAGCCTCTCTTGCTTTTACAGGGTCTATTTCAACTTCGATCACCCTTCTGTTTTCAGGATCAGGGATCAGGGCTGTATTTTTATTGTGTATGGTAGACTCTACCATTTCAAAGATCACTTTGTCCATGAGATAATTATCAGGTGTAACAGTCCCCGAGACTACGCTTTCTCCCAAACCATAGGATGCTTCGATAGCAATTTTGGTTCGGTCTCCGTTACTTGGATTGAGGGTCATGGTCACTCCCGCTACTCTGGCATTCACCATTTTTTGAATGACCACGCTCATGTGTAACTCTTCCTCAGGGATGTTATGGTCTTTTCTATAAGCAATTGCACGGCTGGTATATAAGGAAGCCCAACACATTTTGATATGGCTTAACACCTCCTCTTCACCCACTACCCAGAGGTAAGTATCCTGCTGACCTGCAAAACTTGCATCCGGCAAGTCTTCCGCTGTGGCAGAGGACCGCACGGCTACCGGAAGGTCTCCTTCTTTTCCATACATGCCGCATAATTGATGGTAGCTAGCGGTAATGTTTTGCTGAATTTCTCCCGATACGGTTTTGCTAAGTATCTGACTTCTGATTTCCTCGGAAAGCTTATCCAGGGCATTCATATTTTTGGTATCCAATTTTGCCAAGGCAGCAAACAGCCCCTTACTAGTCATCAAATCTTGAATAAAAGCTACAAATGCGTCGGTGGTCACACAAAACCCTTGAGGTACCGGGAGGTCTGCTTGTGACATAATGGCTAAGCTTTTTCCTTTGCCTCCGAGACTATCTAAGTCCTCAGGCTTAGCATCCTTAAAAAACAGGCTGTAAGTGGGTTCCATTGTATAATCGTTTAGTAGTGTAATTGAAATTTGATAATTACCACTGAACCTGAAGGCCCTGAGGTGCTCTGAATGAGGTGTTGGGAGCAAAGCTGAATGTCTGTCCGGGCTTTAGTTGAAGCGTTGGAATCCTTGCAGTCAATTCTTCCAATACCACTTTAAATTCAAGTTTGGCCAGGGGTGAACCTAAGCAAAAGTGAATTCCGCTACCAAAAGACAAATGTGTTGCTGCATTGGGACGCTCGATATTGAAGCTTTCTCCGTTTTCGTACATGGCTTCGTCTCTATTGCCAGAACCCATGACCATCAATACATCAGCTCCTTCGGGAATCAGGACTCCACCAACTTCCGTTGCAGCCTTGCACTTCCTTCTCCATGAAAGGATAGATGGGGAATATCTCAATATCTCATCCACCGCCTTTGGAATCCAGGTTGGGTCTATTTTAATAGCCGCCCAGCTTTCCCGATGAACCAAAAGTTCTCTAACCCCATTGCCAATGAGTGAAGTGGTGGTTTCATGTCCTGCAAACAATTGACTGTAGCAAATGGCGGCGATTTCACGATCGGTGATTTCATGACCCTCTGCTTGCAAAGTCACCAAATCTCCGGCAAGATCATCTTGCATGGTAGTTTTTCTGTCACTGACCAGTTTTTGGCAATAATTCCAGTAGCGAATCATATTTTCGGCATGCATCATTTGTGCATCTTCATCCAAATCTCCCCAAGTCAATAGTAAACGGCTCTCTGCCCAGCTTTTGACTTGATCCACATCACTATCGGGTACACCTAATAGTTTGAAAATTACCAATGCCGGCAAATCATACGCTAAAGCTGATACTAATTCAGCTTCCGATTTACCATCCTTCATTTCTTCAATCATGCGAATGGCAATCTCACGGATGGCCGGCTCCAGCTTTTTGATTCTGGCAAGATTAAATGCCATGCTGACAATTCTTCGAATGCGGGTATGATCCGGTGGTATCCGGCCCGATAGGCCCGAGAGTCCAACCAACCCTGCAGAATCCATCAAGGCTTTTGCTTTCTGCGCGATAGGTTTGGAAGGACTTTGGGCATTTTCAGAGCTGAAAGCCTGCCAATTGCCAAAAATCGCTTTGATATCTTCATATTTGGAGACCACATAGTAGCCTAGCTCTTCGCTGTAAAAAATCGGACAAGTTTCCCGCACCTTTTTGTAAAAAGGAAATGGATCCGTAAGATCAAACGGCTTGTAAGCTGCGTTGAGTTCCTTGTGATAAGGACAGTTTTCTATTCCTCTACTCATTTTATTTTGGTTTTATGAAGAATGTTCTGCAATGTCCCTCCAATTTTTCACTTCCATCCATTGATTTTGGAAAAATTACTTGCACTTTTATTACATTTGAAAACAAAAGAAGGAAATTTGAATGGAGAAACATATATAGATTTCAGGTTAAAATACTACGTAAATAATTGAAATAGTGCATTTAATAGAGTGTTCAGCTATTTTAATCACTGCTAAAGGGAGAAAAATGGCAATTACATATGTATTGCACTTTTAAACAGATCAGTTTATGAAGAAAATAGAAAATTATGTATTGTATGGAGAATTGCAACAGGAAATACTTCCTGAGTTTATCCATTGTGAATCCATAGAGGCTAGAAGCAGAAATCACGATTGGGTGATCAAACCCCATTTGCACAATCGTTTATATCAATTTGTGATTATTGAGGAGGGTACCTTTGAATTTACCTGCGGCCCACGTATTCAAACAATCGCAGAACCCTGCCTGATAGCTATGCCTGCCAATACCCTGCATGGATACGTTTTTACTCCGGATATTAAAGGCATGGTCTTGACCCTTTCGGATGAATTTGCAGAAGAGATACTTAGCCCACAACCCCGTGTGTTCTTGGAAATTGAAAAACCACGGGTAATTTTCAGCAGTTGGAATAATGAGCGTTTTGGCTTGATGTCTCGGCTTTTCAAACGTGTAAACAATGAATTGCTTACCGAGTATCAGGGGAAACCCTTGGCAATCAAATCTTATCTATCCATTCTTTTTGTGGAGTTTTACCGGATGATTTTAGAAAATAGGCATGATACATTCAAAATCGTCAATACAAACATTAAGTTCTTCAGATCTTTTGTCACACGGATCAAGCGATATTACAGCAATCGACTAGTCAAAGGAGAAAATTCTGATAAAAAGCTTACTGTAGCCTCCCTTGCTGATTCTCTTGGCA
Organism: Flavobacteriales bacterium; assembly: GCA_020200995.1. Taxonomy (GTDB): domain Bacteria; phylum Bacteroidota; class Bacteroidia; order Flavobacteriales_D; family Cryomorphaceae; genus T3Sed10-241. The sequence continues at coordinate 1,551 of JAIVHQ010000017.1, read as the reverse complement.
TGTCAACTGTGCACCTCAACAGGGTGTGTCAGGCAGTTGCCTCGAAATCACCAATGCAAGTCATTCATGAATTTATTTTGCAAGAATCGATTCGCTATCTTGAACAAACTGATTACACCATTTCACAAATCAGTTTCAAACTTAAATTTGAAGATCCGGCCTATTTCTCACGTTTTTTTAAAAAATTCACGGGAAAAAGTCCGTCTGAATATCGTCAAGGAAAGCTAGCCTGAGTTTGAATGAATAAGTAAATTGTTACCAAGCCTGAGTTTGAATGAATAAGTAAATTGTTACCATTAAGCCTAATTTTAATGAGTTTGAGGGATAAAGTTCACAACCCTTTAATTTGGCTGTAATTGAAGCATTCACAATAAATCAAGGATTTTTAACCAATTCTAATGCCGCGTGAAATAATTTTTATCTTTTCCCGAGATTGCACATTACTTCAATTAGCCTTAACCTGAAATTTTAGATTTAAATTAATCTTTTCCCTCTGCTATTCTTATACGTATGACTTTCTGCATAATGACAGAACGTAAATAGTTGATATAGTTGCGTGTGAAATTAGCCGAAAAAAAGATAAAGGCGCACAATCATTTTTTCGGCAATTTGGAACCGAGGAGCAATGCGTTGCTCATTTAAAATCCATGCGAGAATCGAAGGGATTTAGGTGTAAAAAGTGCGAATCCAAAAGGCAAAGCCGAGTTAATACAGGATTCCTGTGGGAATGCATGGAGAGTAAGTTCAGAACCGGCATACGCAGCGGCTACGCGGTTTGAATAGTCCTGGCAAATCGCCCGTCCTCCCGCTGCAGGGTTTCGCAGGTCGAAAACCCTGCTTGAGCAGTGGTCAAAGATTCCGTGCTAAAGACAGGATCTTCGACCTGCAAGGCAGCGAATTTGCAATCCTGCGTCCATCCGGCCTAGAGCTGCCGTGAAATGCTTGTGATTGAACAGCGCCTTCTTCGCGCTATTTTCCGTGAACGAATGATTCACAAACTTCCTCAACAGCTTCTACAGCTTTCGCGATATCAGCATCGTTCACATCGAGGTGGGTCACCATGCGCACCCTGTTTTTGCCGAAAGGCACGGCTCGGACGCCTTTTGCCTCGAGTGCGGCGAGAAAGTCGGTGCCTCCTACGGCCGGATCGACGTCAAAGATGATGATGTTGGTTTGTGGCGGAATCACGTGCACAATGCCTGGCAGCCCGCTGATGGCATTAGCGAGGGTTTTAGCCCTGTGGTGGTCGTCGGCGAGGCGCGCGATGTGGTGATCGAGGGCATAGATTCCGGCAGCCGCCAAAAATCCGGCTTGCCGCATGCCGCCGCCCATCACCTTGCGCACCCTTCGCGCTTCTTTGATGAATGCTTTGGAGCCCAGCAGCACAGAGCCTACAGGGGTGCCGAGCCCTTTGCTCAGGCAGATCGATACCGAGTCGAAGAGCTGTCCGTAGGCCTCAGGATTGTGGCCCTTTACCACAAGGGCGTTGAAAATCCTCGCCCCGTCGATGTGAAAGGCGAGTCCTCGGTTTTTACAATATTCTGAAAGGGC
>JAIVHQ010000145.1 GCA_020200995.1 Flavobacteriales bacterium | reverse complement strand
CCGCCTATGCCGAGTGCCAGGTCCATGCCGAGAGAGCCGGTGGAGATGACGTCGAGCTTTTCGACCACATTGTCGCCGAGCTTCATCACGGCACCCTTGCCGTACGATTTTTCCATGCGGTCGATCGTAAGCTGGAGGGCTTTGAGTTTTTCTTTGTTTACTTCTGCTGCCATATCGTGGAGGTTTTAGTTTAATAGTTCGCGCACCTGTGCTACAGGCGCTTTGGTTTTTACTTTTTCGATCACTTCGGCGATCTTTCCGTCTTCGTCAATGACGAATGTAGACCTCAGGATGCCGTCATAGACCTTGCCCATGAATTTTTTCTCGCCCCAGGCTCCGTACTTTTCGATCACGTCTCTATCAGTGTCGGCGATCAGGGTAAACGGGAGGCTGTGCTTTTCAATAAACTTTTGATGCGACTTCTCACTGTCGGCACTTACCCCGATTACTTCGAATCCGTCTTTGGTAAGTTCCTCGTAATGATCTCTGAAATCACAAGACTCCGCAGTGCAGCCCGGGGTCGAGTCCTTGGGATAAAAGTAAAGAATTACTTTCTTTCCCCTGTAGTTTTTCAAAGAAATCTCGTTGCCGTTTTGGTCTTTAGCTGTAAAGTCAGGTGCGGTTTCACCTTTTTGAGGTCGTGACATTTTAGTGTTGTATTTTGGTTCTGAAAAATGACAATTCAAATGGGTTTATGTTTTTTTGACGGTACAAATATACCGGAGCAGAATACCGTGTATTTACGTTCTGCCTTAATAATAGAAAAAATCACGGGATTGGCCCGCTTCGGTATACGGGCACTCTAAAAAATCCCCGTAATTTTGCCCCATGGAACACACACCCCTTGCCGAACGACTGCGCCCCAAAAACCTCGATGAATTCATAGGTCAGGAGCACCTTGCGGGCGAGGGCGCCGTGTTTCGCAATGCACTCGATACCGGCATGATTCCCTCGATCATCTTCTGGGGGCCTCCGGGCGTGGGCAAAACCACCCTGGCGCGCATCATGGCCTCCTCACTCAACCGTCCTTTTTACACCCTGAGCGCGATCAACTCGGGGGTAAAGGATGTCAGGGAAGTGATTCACAAAGTTGAAAGTGCAGGGCTCTTCGGCACGGGCAATGCCATCCTTTTCATAGACGAGATACACCGATTCAGTAAGTCGCAGCAAGACTCCCTGCTCGGTGCCGTGGAAAAAGGGGTACTGACCCTCATCGGCGCCACCACCGAAAATCCTTCCTTCGAAGTCAATGCCGCCCTCCTCTCCCGCTGTCAGGTCTATGTGCTCAAGGCATTGGAGGTACACCACCTCGAAACCCTCATCAAGAGGGCCCTTGCTGAAGACACTGTGCTCAAAACCATGGGCCTGAAAGTCGAGGAGTCAAAAGCCCTGCTCCGACTGAGCGGTGGTGATGCACGCCGCCTGCTCAATGTGCTGGAGACCGTGGTGCAGGCCCTGCCTTCCGGCAAAAAAGTGATCACCGATGCGCTGGTGCACGCCGTGGTGCAGGAGAACCCCACGATGTATGATAAGGACGGGGAACAGCACTACGACATCATATCCGCCTTTATAAAATCCGTACGCGGCAGCGACCCGAACGGCGCAGTGTACTGGCTGGCCCGCATGATCGCAGGCGGCGAAGATCCCAAGTTTATCGCCCGTAGGTTGATCATCCTGGCGAGTGAAGACATCGGCCTGGCCAACCCCACGGCGCTGATCATGGCCAATGCCACTTTCGATGCCGTCCAAAAAATCGGCATGCCCGAAGGCCGAATTGTGTTGAGTCAGTGTACGGTGTACCTCGCGGGTTCGCCAAAGAGCAATGCCTCTTACGAAGCCATCAACCACGCTGTGGAAAAAGTCCGCGAAACGGGCAACCTACCCGTGCCCGTGCACCTGCGAAACGCCCCCACCAAGTTAATGAAAGACCTCGGCTACGGGGCGGAATACAAATACAGCCACGCCGGGCCCGGCAATTTTTCCGAACAGGAATACCTGCCCGACGAAATTAAAGAACATCGCTTTTACACCCCGGGCGTCAACGCACGTGAGAACGAAATGCGGAAGAGGATGCAGGAATTGTGGAAGGGGAAATACGGCTACTGAGTGGCTGTCCATAAAGTCCGCTATCTGCCTTGCACTTGTTCTAAAAACAGTCATTGACCTAAGTCAACTCCTTGTTTTTAGAACTGCGCGCGCGTTGCTATCGAACTTTATGATTCAGCCACTTGAATGGATAAAAAAAACACTATGTAGTTGCTTTCCATCCCGTAAGAGATTAATCAGCCTCATGAAGTAAAACGTAATCTCTATTGAGTGTCTGAATTCAGCACCTGATCCCGCCGCTTAGCCAATGCGTAGACAGTTCCGATCACGGCGCCGCCGAATCCCTGTTCGATCATTTGCCACAGAAAGTCTACAACGAGGTGCTCGGCACCGCTGCCTTTGAATGATACACCAAATACAAATGCGATCAGGTAGATGAAAAATCCCGCCGCAAGCCCCATCAGGGATCCTTTCATTCGGAGTCCGATCCCCATACTCAGGTAGGTGTACACAAAAGTGAGGGCGAAACCAATCAGTGCATATACCAGCAAGGCCAATGCGTAAAACAGTTCATTGGGCGTGGGTATGTGCATCAAATCGTTCAAGACGACACCGTGCCAGATGAAGCTGACCATCATCATGGTCATGGTTGAGAACAACCAGGCGTAAAGAAATCGGCGTTTGAACATGTATGCTACAAAGGTAACACCCTGTCGACAATCACGGCGATTCAGCCCGACGGGATTTCAACTATTTTTTAAACAAGATTGCCCCGAAGTACTCAGGGAGTCTCTATTACTTCAAATTCGGTGCGGCG
>JAIVHQ010000016.1 GCA_020200995.1 Flavobacteriales bacterium | reverse complement strand
GCTCTCCTCAAATGAAGGGGTGAGATCGGATACAAAAAACCAGTGCTTCGGATTTGTGCTTTTTTTCAAGGTGGCCAAGCTGCGCTTCACAAGCACCTCCGCAATTTTTTCAGATACGATATCAGTGGAATCGATCACGCGGGTTTTACCGCTGTAGTGGGCCTCGATCTCCGCCTTGATGAGCGGGAAGTGGGTGCATCCGAGTATCAGTGCATCAATATCGCGAAGACTGGCCTTGTCGAGGTAGGAGGCGATCACGGCTTTTGAAATGTTGTTGTTGAAGAATCCTTCCTCGATCATGGCCACGAGCAGTGGCGTGGCGAGCATGGTGACCCTTGCCTCGGGACTCAGTTTTTCTATTCGGCGCACATACACCCTGGAGTTTACAGTGGCCTTGGTGGCTATCACACCAATCTTTGCCCCTGCGAACGAGCGCGCTGCATATTGAGCAGTGGGAGAAATCACGTCGATGACAGGTACGGCCTTGCCTACCTGCTTTCGCACTGCAGTTGCAGCAGTGGCCGAAGCCGAATTGCAGGCAATCACGATGGCCTTGCAGCCCTGCTCAGTGAGAAAAGCGGTGATACCTTCTGAATAGCTTTTGAGCGCCTTGGACGATTTTTCACCATAAGGCAAGTGGGCCGTATCCCCGAAATAGATGATGCGCTCATAAGGCAACCTCTTTGCGACGGCGGCAGCCACGGTGAGTCCGCCTATTCCCGAGTCGAATATTCCGATGGGGCCGTCGTTATGTGATTTTTCGGTCATAAAAAAAACATCCCGAAAGTAGGGATGTTTTTAATATTTGAAACTGTAAACCGACGGAAATTAAATTCCCAGCTCAGTTTTCACCTTCGATGTGATGTCTTCACCTCCGGCGTAGAGCAAACCACCCTGAGAGCTGGAATCGAAAACGTAGGTGTACTGCTCTTCTGCACCCACTTTCGCGGCGGCCTCTCGCACTTTTTTAAACATGGCGGCCATGAGTTCATTCTGCTTAGTTTCGATTTCGGTGTAAGCCGTTTGCTGGAATTCCTGTATGCGGCGCTGGAGGTCTTCAATCTCTCCCTGAGCACTGGTTTTAAGAGCTGCGCTCATCTCCTGATCATTTTCAAACTCGGCCACTTTGGCCTGATATGTTTCAATCATTTTACTCAACCTGTTTTCGAGCTTCTGTTGGAGTTCCTGAACTTTCTTCTCAGACTCCGCGCGCTCGGGGAGCATAGTCACTATTTCTTCAAAATTGGCATGACCCAATTTTTGAGCTTCGGCTTGGGTGAGTGCTCCCAAAAAGACTGCCATGATGATGATTAGCTTTTTCATGCTGTATTTGTTTCTGATTTGGTGTTTATTGTCTGTTGTGAATGTTAACGTTTTTGTGGTGCTCCGCCCCTGTCGCCTGCCCCACCGCCGCGAGCATCGTCGCTGCCTGAGTCATCGTCGTCGCGGTCGCGGTCTCTCGAACTCACGCCCAGACGGCTCAATACACGGTCACTTTTGTCGTATCGCGGGTCAGCGTAAAGAATGTTGCTTTGGTTGGCTTTGTCAAAGATAACCGAAAACCCGCCCCCCTGAGCTACTTCCTTGATGGCGTTATAAATATCATCCTGTATGGGTTGAATAAGCTCTTGTCGCTTTTGAAACAAATCGCCATCTACTCCGAACCGCTGCCTCTTCAAATCCCGTGCCTCTTCTTCTTTTCGGACTATTTCTTCTTCTCGTTCCTTTCTCATCTCGGCGGTGAGCAATACTTTCTCAGCCTGATAGGATTTGTGCAGTCGCTCGATTCCGGTGTAGCGCTCTTCAATTTCTTTCTGCCACTGATTCGAAAAGCGGTCCAATTCTTTCTGGGCATCGGAGTAGGCTTTGAGGTTGCTCAGAATGTACTCCGTGTCTACATAGGCATATCGCTGCGCATTGGCGGCGAAGGCAGTAAGCAGAATAAACGCAGTAATAACTAAGGTTCTCATATGAAGTATTCCTCGCATTAAAAAGGTGGTCGAAAATACAAAGTTTTTAGAGTTCTCCAAGATTCATGCCAATGGTAAAGTGAAACTGTGACCTAGCCATGTTAGGGAGCCCGGTTACATCGTCAAACCTCCATCCGTAATCGAGGCCCATTAGGCCAAACATGGGAAGGAAGATGCGCAGACCAGCGCCTGCACCCCTGTACACATTGAAGGGGTCAAACTCCTCGACCCCATTGTAGGTATTACCAGCCTCCATAAAGCCGAGGGCAAAAATAGTGGCTGAAGGATTCAACGAGATGGGATACCTCAATTCGAGTGTGTGCTTGAGAACAATATTGGACCCTACCTGCGGTGATAAGCTGAGGTCGTCATAACCGCGAAGGGCGATGAGTTCCCGACCATCGAGGGCAAATCCGGCAATGGGCACCCCTCCCATATAAAAACGCTCAAACGGCGAGAGTCCCTTGTCGCGGTTGTAAAAACCCAAAAATCCGAAACCCGAACGGGCCATAAGCACGAGTTTGGGAGCGAGCTCGGTGTACCATTCACCCACCAGTTTCCACTTATAGTATTCCGCCCATTCGTTGCGCTGCTGCTCGGATACTCCGCCGGCGTAATCCACCCCGTCGAAGGAGGAATACGGCAAGGTGAACTTGGTGTTCAGGCGGATATTGGATCCGTAACGCGGGTAGATCGGATCAAACACTGAGTTACGACCGAAATTGAATATAAAGGCAAAGTTGTTGGATGTCCCATTGGTCAAAGCGAAAAGACCCACTCCCTGCCCCTGTGTAAAATTCTGAATATCGTAGTATAGATAACTGAGCCCCGCCGTAAAGGTGAAGTAGTCATCAGGCCAAGCGAGGCGCTTCCCGAGTGATATGTTTCCTCCTGTAATGTACAGGGCCTGTCGTTCCAATCCCTGAGACTCCATGCGGCGGGTAATGCCGTTGGTTTGCACCGAGCGCTGAACACCCACGGTGAGGGAGTTGGGTTTTTTGCCCCCGAGCCAGGGTTCGGTAAAGGACATATTGTACGACTGGAACCACGCACCGTTGGATTGGGCGCGAATCGAAAAGCGCTGACCGTCGCCCGAAGGCAGCGGATTCCATGCGCCTTTTTTGAAGAAGTCGCGCACGGCAAAGTTGGTAAACGAAACGCCGACGGTACCCACGATCCGCCCTGCACCCCACCCTCCGGAGAGTTCGATCTGGTCGGAAGGACGCTCAGCCACGGTATATACGATGTCGACGGTGCCGTCCTGGTCGTTTTGCACCGGCGTAATGTCAAAAGCTTCGGGGTCGAAATATCCAAGTTGGGCGAGCTCGCGCTGGGTTCTGATGATGTCGGAACGGCTGAAGAGGTCGCCGGGTTTTGTCCTGATTTCACGGATGATCACCCGGTCATTGGTCTTGGTATTTCCCTTGATGATCACATTATTCACCCTGTACTGTCGTCCTTCGTAGATGCGCACCTGCATATCAATGCTGTCCTTCTCCACCCGCTTTTCTACGGGAATGGCCTGGAACGCGAGGTAGCCGTCGTCGAGATAGAGCGAACTCACATCACCGCCGTTGGGGTTCATAAAGAGGCTTTCCTCAAACTTCACCTTGTCGTAAAGTTCGCCGGGCTCAATACCGAGAATTTCGCTCAGGCGCGATGAAGTGTACTTTGTATTGCCCACCCACTCGATACTTCGGTAATAGAATTTAGAGCCCTCAAACACCTCGATGTCGATACCTACAGTTCCGTCTTCGTTGCGGTAGACAGAGTCACGTAAAATCTTTGCATTTCTAAATCCTTCTGAATTGTAAACATCTACGATGGCTTTCTTCTCTTTTCGATAAAGCGCCTCAATAAATTTAGATCTTGAAAAAACACGCCAAAATGCTTTCTGCTTGGTCTTCTTCATGGCTTTCCTCAACTTCTTTTCAGGAAGCTGATCGGCTCCGTAGAAGGAGATGTTGCCAATTTTGATCTTGCTGTTTTTCTCGACGGCTATGATCAGGTACTCACTGTTGGCCACCAAGGTGTCGGGATACTGTCCGATTTGCACATCCGTATCGAGAAAGCCTTTTTCCATAAAGTGCTTCCGAATGATGTTGGAAGTATTGGTGACCAGGTTCTCATTGACAATGGTACCCCTCACGAGGTTGATCTTTTCGCGGAGCGTCTCGGCTTCGCCTTTGGAAATCCCCTCAAACCTGAAACGCGAAAGTCGAGCCCTTTCTCTCAGCTCAACCGTGAGAAACAATTCATTGCCCCGTATCTCAGAGATGCTGATTTGAATATTGTCAAAGAGCTTTTGCTTCCAGAGGTTTTTGATGGCCTGCGAGATCTTGTCGCCGGGGATGGATATTTCATCACCGACCGAAAGTCCGGAGAATAAAGTAACGGCCTGAGCGTCGAAGTTTCGGGCTCCCTCCACGGAAATACCTCCGATAATATATTCGCGGGGATTTGTGTAGTCGATCTCAAAATCACCCACACCTGTCTGTGCGACAGAGTCGCTACCAACTACAGCCAATACAGCTGCAACTAAAAAGCCGAGGTACTTACACCGTAATTTGCTCACTGATCTTTCCAAATCTTCTTTCACGGTTTTGATAGGCTATCACAGCTTCAAAGAAGTGTTCTTTTTTAAAGTCGGGCCAAAGCGTTTGAGTAAAGTAAAGTTCGCTGTACGCAATTTGCCAAAGCAAAAAATTGCTGATACGCTTTTCGCCACTCGTTCGAATCACGAGCTCAGGATCAGGTATATCGCGTGTTTCAAGGTAGGTATGAATGGTTTCCTGGTTGATATCTTCAGGGTTGAGGTTTCCCGCTTTTACGGATTCGGCAATTTGCTTCACTGCCTTGGTGATTTCCCACCTCGAACTGTAGCTAAGAGCCAATACCAGGGTAATTCGATCATTCACTTTGGTGCGTTCTATCGCAGCTTCGAGTGCTTTTCGGCATTGCTCGGGGAGCAGTGTCAGATCACCGATAGCCATAAGCCTCACTTTGCGCTCTTCGAGGGCATCGATTTCCTTGACGATGGTTTGCACCAAAAGGTCCATCAATGCCGAGACCTCCTCCATTGGACGGTCCCAATTTTCAGTACTGAAGGCATAGAGGGTAAGGTATTTAACCCCAATCTCACCTGCACCTGTCAGTGCCTCTCTCACGCCGTTTACCCCATTCATATGGCCAAACACACGGGCTTCCCCGTGGTTTTTCGCCCACCGCCCGTTGCCATCCATAATAATAGCCACGTGCTCGGGTACGCGCTCTTTTGATATCTTCTCCTTGAGGTCCATTTTTTGCGTGTGTAAAGGTCTTAAATTTTAACTATAACCAAAACCTTTCTACTATAAGGCTGTCGGGCATTTGATCTGTGGTCTGCCAATCTTATAGGTGATCATAAATCCGGCAAAAATGTAGTAATCCGTGCGGTTGGTTTCTCCTCGTTGCATCCCTGTGTTGGTACCCTCCGGCCCTGTGGGTGCGAGGCTTCTGTCGGCCAAAATAGCTGCCAAAGGCCCGTTTTGATCTTCGAGCAGCACGGCGTCTACATAAGTTCCGCCCACATCGTCGAGGTGATCGGTCCAGGTGCGCCGCATTCCCCACTCAACTGCACCGCCAAAATTTCTCCAAATGTTAAATTTAAACCCAATTCCGAAAGGGACACTCACCTGGGTCAGGGGATAACGATCCCCGAAGCCTCCGATGCCTTGACCCTCTGTACCAAGGGGCTGAAGATCCACCCACCTGTCATTAAATTGAGCTTGCGGGTTAAACCTGAAAATAGAAAAGCCCAAAAACAAGTAGGGCGAGGTAGGACGCCTCGAATCGCCTATTTCATAAGTGAGAAAGTTCATTTCAATCTGACCGCTCACCTCGAAAATACCCGTGCGCACGGAAAGGTTGCGGTTTCGCTGCCACTCGCTGTCCGAATCGGCATCGTCTGCATGAAAAACTCCGTAAAGAATACTGCTTTTGAAAGCGAAGCGATCCGACATATTGTAGCGGTATATCAGGCCACCACCAAGTTGAAACCGATCGGGTATATGTCCGAAGGAATTGAGCTCGCCAATGTAATGCGCCTGTGCAGCCATTGCTCCCACTTCGTGGTACTGCGCGGCGGCCTGCCCAACGGTCAAAAGCAAGAAACCTGTAAATAGCAATCGATTCACGGTCATAATAGCGTCTAAGCAGTAAGAATATTGCTCAATGTACCTTCAAATGCAAAGATAAGGTGTTTGTTGCGATCAATTGCGTTTGTCATAACCCCAGGCCAGCTTGTTTCGCAAGGTGTTCAAAAAACTGTGACCGTCAGGTTGAATAATGCGCAGGTCGAAGGGAGCACGGGTAATTCGCAGGGTCTCCTCAGGGCCGAAATCAGACGGTCGGTTGTCAAGTGCCATGAGGAATTTTTCACTGCGCCCCGAGACGCGGATTTTGATTTCGGCCGTATTACTCACCACCACAGGCCTCACGTTAAGGTTGTGCGGGGCAATGGGGGTGATGACAAAATTTTCGGATCCCGGCATGATGATCGGGCCGCCGCAGCTCAATGAATAGGCTGTGGAACCCGTAGGCGTACTCACAATGAGCCCGTCGGCCCAGTAGCTATTAAGGTACCCATCATTAAGCGACACGTCGATGCGCACCATGGCAGCGGTATCTTTTTTGAGCACCGTCAGTTCATTGAGGGCAAAATTGTGTGGCGCAAAATGGTCCATCTCTGTCTTGAGCTGCAGCATACTTCGCCTCTCATAGCGGAGCGTGCCGGCGGTGAAGGCATCGCACACCGCAGCCATTTCATTTACCTCAGCACTGGAAATGAATCCGAGACGTCCGGCATTGATTCCGATCACGGGTACATTCGACTTGCCGATCATCGTGGAGGTATCGAGAAAAGTTCCGTCGCCGCCCACACTCACCAAAAAAGCGAATTCTTCAATTTCCACATTCTCGCGGTTGAATGTTGGCGTGCCGCTCGGGATGTGCCCCTTCTCCTCAAGGAAGCGGGCGTATCTTTCGTAAACGTGCACCTGGAAGCCGCGCTCTTTCATGGTCCTGAAAAGGTCGTGCATGGCGCTGTTCAGCAAGTTATCGACGGGTTTTCCGTAAATGGCGATTTTCTTCAAAACGATTGTTTAAAATGAAAGAAGACGGCAGCATTCCCAAGGCCGTTGATCGAGCCTTCTATCCGCATTACCTTGTCGTAGTATGATACGACATCAAATCCGACTCCGTAGCTATAAAGGTATTCATTCACGAGCGAATTCGCGTCTGCATAAAGTGGCCCGTGTGCATAGCCGGCATCAAAAAACAAGTTGGCGTAGAGGGCCACAAATGTTTGTCCAAATTGAGGCGGAACGAAAGGCAGGGTGATCTCCTTGGGCTTCAGTACTTCGTACTTGAGGTTGGACTGAAACAATCCGAACCTTCTACCGTCGATGACGAAAAATTCGTATCCCCGCACAAAGTGGTTATAGCCCAATGCATTCACTAAATAATAGGGCGGTTCCGACCAATTCACTTTTCCCGTGAGGGCGTGGGCCAGGTAGAGGCGATCGCCTACCTTGTGGTAGTGGCGGTAGCTGGCCTGGGTGGTAAAAAGGTTGAGCCCGTCTTTATTGACAAGCCCCAGGCCGTCCTGCTGCAAATACGCGTAAAGCAAAAGGCCCTTCAACGGATAGCGCTGATAATCTCTGTTGTCGAAGCTCAAATGGTAACTCACGCGCAAAAATTGGCTATCGGTGCCCGGGCTCGGCAGGTATTCGGGATTCAGCTTTGGAATGGTATCATTCACACGCACATCGTGATATGAGGCTGTGAATACATGGCGGGTATAAATATTTTCACGGTAGGTGAGCCCCGCGCGGTACTCAAACCAGCGGCGGGCTTTGTCCTCGGGATTATTGTAAAACTGCCGCTCATTGCCGAATGTGTTCCAAACGGTCTGGTTGTTTTCAAAATACCCGGCACCCAAATCGAGCCCGAGGGTTTGTTTTTTATTGAGATTCGGCACGGAATACGAGGCGCTGAACCTGCGGGTATAGCCGAAGCGGGCGGTGATTTCAATGTTCTGATTCAGCCCTCTGAAATTTTTGTGCTTTAATGACAGGCCGTAATTGAGCCACCTGAGCTCCTTCCGCTCCCACCACGTATTAAAATTCGTCTCTGCGATTTCAAAAATAGGCACAGGATAAATGTACCACCGTTCCTGAACGGTCGCGATTACAATCACCTCATCGTCATTGACCTGCACATACTCCATGTCCACAAAATTGAATAGCCTAAGGTTCATTAGGTTATTGCTAGTCTGCTTCATGGCGGCCTTCAGGTTGCTCCTCATCAGCTCATCTCCGATTTCAAAAGTGAATTCGCGGAGCATGATGTGCTTTTTGGTGAGCTTATTTCCTTCGAAAATTATGTCGACCACGCGCTTCACGCCCGTCGTATCGAGTGGAATTCCTTGCACCTCTTGCGCGCGAATTGCGCCCGAGATTGAGAGGAGTAAACACATTGTGCAGAATAGCTTCCGCATAAATAGGGAGGAGTCAGGTATTGAGGTAGCGCATTAATTCATCAAAGCGATTGCGCATCATATCATCATACCCCGCTTGGTGATACGAGGCGCTCACCACGTATTCGTACCTGTTTAACGCCTGGATGATTCCCTCGATATTGTTGAGATTAATTTTCAATGTCACATCCAGCTTGGTGCTGTCGGGGGTAGAAGTCACATTTGCGCTTATAATTCGGGCGTCATTTGACTCCACAATTTGAGATATTTCGGAAAGGCTGTAATCCTTCTGGGGCACTTCAAGTACAATGATGGCGCCCGGATCGTTAATGGCGGAGATTCTGGCCAATTCGCGAACCAGGCAATAGATGCTCACCACGCCCACATAGTTGCCATTACCGTCAATGATGGGTACCGCACTGAGTTGAAAATCGGCGGCGGCCTTCACCAAATCGTACACATGCTGGTCCTGCACCACATGTACTTGCTGTAGGTGATCTTTCATTTCCCGCAAGGGGGCCTCGTGGTTGTCGATCTCGTAAACGGCCGTATCCGAAATCATTCCCAGTAGCCTGTTGTGCTCCACCACAGGGAGGTGTTTCATCTTGTACTCATCGAGCAACTGCATGGCAAACAAGCCACTGTCACTGCCTTCGAGGGTTGGTATTTCATCGCTGATCAGATCTCCTGCACGCATAAGTATTCGGTGTTAAAACAAAAAGCGTTGATTAAACTTTACATTTGTGCCGCCAAAGGCGCAATATAGTTAGAAATAGATGACAAAGCTAAGCGTAAATGTCAACAAGATAGCCACCTTGCGAAATGCTCGCGGAGGCAACAATCCCGACCTCGAAAAAGTGGTGAAAGACTGCCAACGGTTCGGGGCTCAGGGCATCACCATTCACCCCCGCCCCGACGAGCGCCACATCACCACACGTGATGTGTACAATCTCAAGCCGATTGTCACTACCGAATTTAACATTGAAGGCTATCCCGACGAGCGATTTTTTAAATTGGTGGCCGATACCCGCCCCGAACAAGCCACCCTCGTGCCCGACCCGCCCGATACTTTAACCTCCAATGCCGGCTGGGATTCAAAAAAACACAAATTTTTCCTCACCGATACCGTGGCCCGTCTCAAAGAGTTGGGCTGTCGCGTGTGTCTCTTCACCGACCCCTCTCCCGATATGGTTGAGGCCGCTGCACTGACCGGTACCGACCGCATCGAGCTCTACACCGAGGCTTATGCGGTCGCCTTTTCGGCAAACAAAGAAGCCGCCATAGCTCCTTACAAAGCCGCGGCAGCCGCGGCCCGCGACCTCGGCCTGGGCATCAATGCAGGCCACGACCTCGACCTGCACAACCTGCGCTACTTTCACGAGCAGATCGAAGGACTCCTCGAAGTGTCCATCGGCCACGCATTGATCTGCGATGCACTCTACCTCGGGCTCGAAAACACGGTAAAACTCTACTTAAAAGCACTGCGATGAAACTGTTTTTTCAAAAATTCGGCGAGGGAAAACCCCTCGTGATCCTCCACGGCCTTTTCGGCGCTTCCGACAATTGGCTAACCCTCGGAAAAAAACTGGCCGACCACTACACCGTCTACCTCGTGGATCAGCGCAACCACGGCCGCTCTCC
>JAIVHQ010000144.1 GCA_020200995.1 Flavobacteriales bacterium | reverse complement strand
GTTAAAAACGAAATGCCTGAGGTGTAATTTCGGCCGAGTGCAGTTCGTGGAATCGGCATTTCACCCGATGGGGTTCTTATGTTTGATCGTTTCTATCTTGTGTTTTTACTTTCTTGGTCAACATGTGAAACGCAAAACCTGATGAAGGCGCAAATCGGGCAAATGGTTATCAGCATTACACCCTTTCAACGGAACTCCGTCCGCTCAACGCGAAAAGATCCGACAGTAATGGCCACCGTTACAGGTTGCGGCTCGCGGTTCGTTTCATCGCGGTCCAGGTTTAAACGGCTGCTGAATTCCCGCACCAGTTTTTTGCCCAAATAACTCGAAAGCGCCCAAACGCCGTCTACTTTTTCCACTTCAGCTTTCTTCGCGCGCGTTTGTGAAGTGCTGTCGGTTGCGGTTTGGGCAGAACAGACGAGGCCTGCGCAACAGAACAATACTGCAAATATGACGGGTTTTAATTTCACCGGCCTAAGGTTGGTTACGTTTGGGACGATTAGCTGAGGCAAAAGTTACTATAATTGTCAGAGAATTTTTCAAATTGAGCAACTCCCTGTCAAATACAATAATATGCCCTAATTGTCAGACTCCTATGAAGACCGACCACCGGTTTTGTAGCCATTGTGGTCAGGAGCGCATCAAGGATTCGGAGTCAATTTCGGGGGTCATGCGGCACTTTTTGGGCGATTATTTCACTTTCGATTCGAAAATTGTGAACAGCATCAAGCCGCTGCTTTTCAAACCCGGAGCACTCACTGTCGAATACGAAAACAGACGACGGGCCCGCTATATTTCGCCGCTGCGCTTGTACATCTTTGTGAGCATCCTGTTTTTTCTGATCCTTGCCTGGAGCGGCGACAGCCCAAAGCTTCAGGAGGAGTTGACGCCCGACGCGGGAATGTGGAATTCATTTTTTGATGTGTACCTGCCAAGGGTGTTTTTCGTCCTGCTTCCAATTTTCGCGCTGATTACAAACTTATTGTTCCGGAAATTGAAGATGAGTTATGTGGGCCACCTCGTATTTGCTCTTCATTTCCATTCCTTCGTGTTCATCGTCTTGATGGCCTATCAGCTGCTCAGCCGCATTTTTGCCGCAAATGAACTTTACACGGTCAATGCAATCTTGCTGTCGCTCACAATCCTTTGGTTTATGGTTTATCTGATTTTGGCGCTGAAGCGCGTTTTTAAAAGGCGCATCCCGGGTACCCTGCTCAGATTTTTTGTGCTGCTGGCGCTCTACTCGATCATGGTATTTATCGCCCTGATCTCTATCACGGCATTTATGACCCTTCGCGGTTAGGTCGTCCGAATCTTTGTTGCATACGGTTGATGCCCCGTATTCAGGATGAGCAACGCTTTTGAAAGACTGAGAACAATTCATTTTTCACCCTGTGTGATCTTTACTTCTATACAAGCATAATTTTGGTACTTTGCCGCAAGTTGGATTTTAAAACCCGATGAGTCAACGAGAGCTTTGTCTTATTTCGCTTTGAAAAAGTTTAGGTTCTCGTTTGCTATTAAATTGAAATAGAATCGAGTGAAGCGCTTTTGTCTTAAAAATGTATTGTGGATCACCTTGGCGCTGTGCCTGATCGGCTGCAGCACAGCACAAAAAATCACTTACAGCACCGAAAGGTTGGCCGCCAAATCTTCCACAGCCCTTATTCCCGCGATGGTCGACGTACGTATACTTGAGGACAGGAGGCGCGACTTTGATGAAAACAAAGTTCTTTTTCAGGATGCCAATCAATTGTCGCTAAACGGCGTAAGTATGTGTGTCAATTCAGAATTCCGCTATCTGGAGAAAGACACCGTAGCACATCAGATCACAAAGGTTATGGTTGATCATTTTAACCAGGCTAGGCTGTTTGGCCTTTCAAGTTACAACCGCAGCGAACATAGTGATCACTACCTGACAGGGACATTGAACAGCTTTTATTTTCAACAGAAGTATTCTCCCACACCTGTGATGGGTGTGCTGATGTTTGGATTACTGGGGGCCTTGTCGGTCTCTCAAGGCGAGACTCCCGGAAAGATTGTCATTGACATTTCCGATATCAAACTTTACCGCAATGACGGAACCCTTGTAAAAGACTTTGGCCACTTTCGCAAAGAAGCTTTTGGCGAGTTTAGTTTTACAGGAGATTGCAAGTCTGCTTACAGGAACGCAAACAAGATGCTCAGGGACTACAACACCTTGCTGATTGAAAAAATCAGGAGCGAAATGGAAGGGGTGGAATTAAATTAGAAACGGCACGGTGAGCGGTGGGCAGCATGAAATAGAGAAGAACGATGGCAGGAAAAAGCATAGCATGAAGCCATGGAAGAATAGAATTTTTACAATTTTGGCGATTTGTATTTCTGCAAATATGGCCGCCCAATCGGGGTACAATTATAAAGAGGTTGAACCACGCAGATGCATCACCGTCGGCATCCTCCAGGGGGGTGGCTCCCTGATCGGCGCCGACATAGAATTTTTGCTCACCGATCGGTTCGGAGCCCAAATCGGGGCCGGCCTGGTGGGCTTCGGCGCGGGGCTCAACTACCACCTCAAGCCTTCTATCAGGAGCTCATTCCTATCATTGCAGTATTGGAACCAAGGCATCGGTAACTCTTTCGTTCAAAATCTGGTAGGGCCAAGTTTTGTGTACCGCAGCGAAAAGTGGTTCACATTTCAGGTCGGATTCGGGTTGCCTTTGGAGGTAGGTCCCGCCGCTCCCGAAAATTATGTGCAGCCCGATGCGATGCTGACCTTCGCCATTGGGGCCTTCTTTCCGTATTAGCGTTTTTGCTACCCATATCGGGTGGCCCACGCGTTTTCTACAGTGCGTAACCCCTGGTTTTAACCGGGATCTCTCGAGATGACGAAAAAAAACACGTGCCGTCAGTTACGTCATATATAAATTTCCGGAATTTACTTCCAATCTTTAACCTCATAACCGGTTTTTGGCGCAGGCCACTCGACCACTGCTGAGGCAGGATCTGCGCACTGCAAAGCGCAATGGCCCCAATCGGCCTGCGAAACGCACCGCCACCGAACGACTGTTCAATCACAAGAGGATCACTTGACGCCTCCGTTTTCCCAAAACATTTTAAACCCGCCGCAACAGTACCTCATAGCACAAGGTTTGCCTCCACCTAATTGTATAACTATAAATTTTTAAGCCATGAAAAAGAATATGATATTGGCTATGGGAATGATTTTGCTTCTCACTTCAGGGTGCGCCATTGTGCGGCCCGGACAGGTGGGCGTAAAGCAACCCTTCGGCCGCCTCAGCGAAGAGGTCAAGCTACAGGGACCCACGGCGATCAATCCCTTTACCACGCGGCTTATCAGGGTGCAGGTCCAAACCAAAAACATTTCGATCGATGAGTCCCTGCCCTCTCGCGAAGGGCTCACCATCCGCTCGGAAAGTTCAATTCTCTACAGCATCAAAGCATCCATGGTGCCGCAGCTCATCGCCGAAACAGGCAGGTTTTATGAAGAGGATTTAATCCTTCCGGTATACCGATCAGCAGCTTCCGACCTCTGCTCGCAATACGACGCCAAAGATATGCACAGCGCCCGCCGTGGTGAAATTGAAAACGCCATCGAGGCAGAAGCCATGCGCGACCGAAATGAAATGCTGAACCACCCTTAGCAAAAACATTCCGGATATGAAAAGAATTAAGAC
This sequence comes from Flavobacteriales bacterium, assembly GCA_020200995.1. Taxonomy (GTDB): domain Bacteria; phylum Bacteroidota; class Bacteroidia; order Flavobacteriales_D; family Cryomorphaceae; genus T3Sed10-241. The sequence continues at coordinate 2,175 of JAIVHQ010000144.1, read as the reverse complement.
CATTGCAGGAATCGGGGCCTCGCCCAACTCAAAGGTGCTTATGCTCGACGGAAAGTCAAGTGTGCTCAACCTCTAGGAAAACATGGACAACCTTCCCTGATTACACAATGAGTACTTTGAAGAAAACCAGTTGTTGCGGCCGCCTACTACTGCGTGATGTGGAAGGTGAGCCCAACTCCAAATCTCCACCATTCGTAGCTGAAATCTACCGGGTAAAGACGGGGTATCACATCCTGATCAGGCACCAATACCTCGTATTCGTAAGACAGACCTTCGACTTCGGACAGCGAAATTCCCGCGAAGAATAAAAATCTCAGGCGGCTTCCGATATCGTAGTCAAAACCGACAATGGCTTCGGGAATAAATTGCCAGGGGTCGGTATTGTCCATTTCCTTAAATGTGAAAGAGGACACTTCATCCGGTACACTTCATCCGGTATCCTGTTGTCATTAATGTCATGCCTGCTGCTAATAGCGTTCATAAAGTTCATGTTCAAAGCTACGTGGGCACTAAAAGCCCTGCCAAAACTGTAAGATATACCAACGGGAACCTGAATACTAAAATAAGTCAGGGAGGATTCTACCGTCTCTGCGGGAATCACACCCAAGTCAGTAGATTCACCAAACGCAGATGACTGGCTTTGCCGGAAAGGCATAAAGCTAAAACCCGCACCTGAGAACACAGAAAAATTGTCAAATTTATAGCCCACCTCGCCATGAACACCCCAAAAAGTAGGTCTCACCTGAGCAAAACCCTCAGCGGCTACATTATCTGCGGTCATAATGCCTACTTCGGCACGCACATCAACATATACCGGCGAGGGCACGTCATCATCCCAGCCCGATGACTGGGCGAGCAATGCCTGTGGAGCGGATACAGCAGTAATCAACAGAAATACAATAATTGAACGGGTAAATGAATTTGTCATAGGTGGATACTTTCTCTATAAATTATTGCGAAAATTAATCGTTTTCACTCTCATGAGACAAATTATCCTTCGCTTTTTCAAACCTCTTCCGATAATTCGCGTCTGCTTTCAACGTGATAAAGTGGAACAACGCACCCGCAATCAGACCAATAAAAAGGTCATTGTAATAAGGCACTCCATCTTTTTTCGGATGCAATAAGGCCCCGGCAACCACGAAGGTAAGGGCAAACAGTAGTATGCTGCGAACCGTTTTCATTTCATTGCAAGGTATAAAAGTTATTTGTTTTTCAGACTTCAAATCAAAAGTTCAAACCTGTCGGGATGGCGCTAACACTCATCAATGCCTACCCATCTGCGCCTTTGCTTTACGCAGGCTGTTTTTCTTCCAACGGCAACCTCAGTACAGTGTAGCCCGTGCTGTATGAAGCCACTTCATAAGGGTTGTAAATAAGCAATATGCGGTTGTTGGAAATGGCCATATTTTCCGGAAGGTTAAATTCGTCATCCTCAAACATAAATCCCGCATCGTTCAAACTCTCCTTCGAGTTGAGCCTGTGCTTTCTTCTAAAGGCGGTCTCTGCACGCATGCTAAGATCATCTTCGTCCACTACACCACGAACATCCACAAGTTCGCCGTCGCTAAGCCGGTAATTTTGGAGCAGCACAAATGAGTTGGGATGTGCCCCGCCCATAAACTCGTCGAATTTAAGTCTCAGCATAAAATACTCTTCATCTACGCTAGATGAGTCGCCGTTAATTTCAAAATACCACTTTGCGGGATTGTCGGGAAATTCATTGGCGAACAGGGAGTAGCCATCAATAAAAGCCTCCGCGAGTTCCGTGTAGCTGCCCATGGCCATGGGTTCGGGAAGGCGCGCCTTAATGTGCTCGCGAATTACGGCCTCCACATCGCTGTTAATGCGCTCTGTAACCTCGGGCTCCCCTCCCTTCAGTAAAGGCAATCGGAAATAGGCGAGTGCACAGTCGTCAATGGTGTCGCACCCCGCCTCCGTTGCCTTGGCTTGGGTATTGGTCAGCTCCAACGGCTCCCGCTCAACTGTGGATGCATTGTCGCTTTCGGAGTTGCTTCCGCAAAAAGTGAGGAGTGCGGTCATGGCAGTTGCAGCGACCAACGTGAGGAAGGGGGAGTGTTTCATTGCTTGTTTTATAAGTTGGAAAAGTGGATCAATAATCGTTTCATTTCTTCGAGCATTTCGCGGTGTGCCACATCGGGGTGCTCGTCGAGG